>DAOUDQ010000284.1:0-18621 GCA_034431045.1 Dehalococcoidia bacterium
CGCCCAGCCGCTCGCCCACGTCCACTACGTCATCGAGCTCGCTGGTGTTCAAATTGAGGTCGTAGCGCTGGCCGCCGGGGACAAGCACCAGCGTCTTACCATCTTCCGCTGCCCCCTCTACCTTGTGAGGAATCCCACCGACCGGTCCTATGATGCCATCGGGGCTGATGGTCCCCGTCATGGCAGCGTCGGCGCGGACTTCGTCACCCAGGATAGCGGCCACTACGCCCACGGTCATCAATGCACCGGCGCTGGGCCCGTCGATTTCGCCACCGACGCTGAAGCTGAACTCGTAGCGGGTGGGGTCAATGCCCAGGAGTAGAGATGCCACGCTCACTGCCGTCCACCCCGCGGCTTCCCACATGGGCCCGGAGCCACCCACTTCCTCCTCGAAGAAGCCTACCCGCAGCTCTTCTATCTCCGATGGCTCCACGGCAACCCGCACGGGGATGACCTTGCCGACGGCTCCTTGCGCAGTCGCGGCAAAGGCCAGGGCCGAGATCTCCACAGTGCTCGCCTCAGGCTGGGTCGGGGTCGGCGTCTCTACAGTGGGGCTGGCCGGCGCCGCCGTGGGAGTCTCTCTCTGTTCTTCTTCGCCCCCACAGGTGGCGAACACCGCCAACATCGCCACGATCAATATCGGCCACAGCCATTTTCTCGACATTCGCCTATCTCCCTTCCTTGGCCATGGCCACCAACTCAAGGCCGCAGCGGGCGGAAAACCTTACCCCTGTCGATTCTGCCAGCGGCACGGGCCACGAACCTTACGCTTCCCCTTCGCTGGTGTTTCATTTCGAGATAGCTACGCAGATAATCCGTCATTCCAATTTCAATTGTCAAGAGACACTTGGGGCCACAAGCACGGCACAGCGATGCCTCCTATCACCGGAGCGGACCGGTCGGCGCAGAGGACCGCTGGGCGCCGAGAGTCGCGCCTTGGCCGCCACCCGCGCCGAGGCACGCGCCGTCACATCCCGGCTCTTTGGTCAAAGCGTCTGGCGAAGAGGATACTTGCCATGGTTATCCTCAGCATCTGGACGGTGCCGCCAGCAACCCTCCAAGCGAGTGCGTCCCTGTGCATCCTCTCCACCGGGAATTCTTTGCTGTATCCATAGCCGCCGAAGACCTGCATGGCTGCGTTGGTGACCTCAACGGCCATTTCATTGGCAGAGCACTTTCCCATGGCAGACTCATACATCGAGGGGAAGCCTCTGCCAGCGCCAGTGGCAGCTCGATAGACCAGCAGGCGCGCGGCGTCCAGCTTCATGGCCATGTTGGTAATCATGAACTGTATGTCTTGGAACTCGCATATCGGCCTGCCGAAGGCTTTTCGTTCAGTCGCGTAGGCCTTTGCCTCTTCGAGGGCTCCACCGGCAACGCCAAGACACATGGCGGCATTGCCACACCGCTCGAGATCGAATGTCGTCATCAGATCCCTGAATCCGCCCGCTTCAATTACTACATTTTCCTTCGGAACCCTCACGTCCTCCAAAATCAGGTCGCATGACGGCATGCCTCGCAGCCCCATGTACTCTTCCTGCTTCCCGAACGTAAACCCCGAAGTCCCCTTCTCCACTATGACGGCTCCAATTCCCTTGTATCCAGGGACGTCTCCGAAACGACAGTAGACAAGATAGTGGCTGGCCTCTCCCCCTCCTGAGATGAACACCTTGCGCCCGTTGAGCAAATATCCATCCCCCGCTTCCACCAGCTTTGTGGACAGGGAGGTGAGATCCGATCCCGCCTCCGGCTCGGTCATGCTAACCGAGACGCTCAACTCGCCCTTGCATACGCCGGGTATGATAGCGCTCTTCTGCTCTGGGGTCCCGAAACTGTTAACGACCGTTACCGGCCCGATGTTCGATTCGAATACGGGAGTGGCTATGACAGGGCTGAACTTCGCCAGTTCTTCGATAGCCAGGATGGCATTTATGCCGGGTTGACCGCCGCCGCCATACTCAGGCGATAGGGTCATTCCCAGCAGTCCCAACTCGGCGTACTTCTTCACCAAATGCCTGGGAAACTCCCCGCTCCTGTCGATCTCGACCGCCAGTTTCTTGAAATCCTCCCGCTTCCCCATGTCCCTCAGCGTATCAACAAGCATCCGTTGTTCTTCGTTCAGATCAAAGTCCATGCCTGTTCTCCCCCATGCCGTTGAAGCGCGATCCTGGCCGTCTTGGCGGGCCAAACCTGATTCTCCTAGACGATTGATGTCAGTTCCTTGATGTCCCCGACCTCCTCGAGTTCAAACGATAGACGGATTACCTCGTTCAGAGCCTTCTCATCCTTTTGCGAGGCAAAACGCTTTACCTTTCCGGCCACGTCCCTGGAGGTCATCGGGTCCCGCGGGTCTCCCTTTGGGATGTCGACCTGTTTCGCCAGCGCCCGTCCACTCTTGAGCCTGATTTCCACCCGGCTCGAGGTCATGCCGGGATAGGCCTTGGCCAGTTCCGGATCTACCTTGACTTTGACTTTCTTGGAAAGCTCGAGGATAGCGGAATCGGGGATTCGATCCTCCCTTAATTGCGCCGGCCCCATTTCGCCGTCGATCAAACAAGCGGCAACGACATACGGCAATGAAAACTGCGCCGAGACGAAGGTACTGTTCGCGGTTACGCCTTTGCCCACGGCAACAGAGGCAATATGGTATGTGTAGACATCCACCGCTCCAATGTCTTGCGGTTCAAAATCCTCTCTACTCACCAGTTCCAACGCAGCCTGTGCGGCGCCGTGGGTGTGTCTGCACGCAGTGTAGGGCTTGAAGTAGACATCCATGATGGAGAAATGCTCGCCAAGCTGTTCAACGATCTTCCCCAAGTCAGGCTCGCCGCGGGTGGTGATCTGTGTAAAGCCTCCACCCAGGTCTGAGCCCTCGAGAACATAAGGAGCTCCGGTAATACCGGCGCCGGCTAGCCCCGCAGCCGTCAGACCCGCGCTTGCGGCCTGGCCCCCCTGCACGATTTTCGAAGTATACCCGCCCATCAGATGTTCGGCCATCGAGAGGGGTAAGAGATACCCCGCATTGCCCAACGAGTTGAGCATACCTTCGCCATCATGGCCCATAAGTCTAGAAGCCGCGGCCGCTGCTCCGAAGGCGCCGCAAGTGCCGGTGGGCAGAAATCCCGCCAGCGTATGGTGGGGATGCATTGCCGCCGCGGGCCGACCGGCAGCCTCGTAGCCCGCCACCACCGCTTCGATAACCTCTTCGCCGCCGAGGCCCAGACGCTCTGCCACTGCAAGGGCAGCGGGGATAACCGCGGTACCTGGATGGTTCCCTCCGAACCGCAGACCGTCTTGGGCCTCTATTGCCTCGGCAGTGGTGCCGTTGAGAAATGCCGCATTGTGGATCCCTGTCTTGAATCCGCAACCTAGAGCCGTAGCGGTTTCCGGTCCGCCCAATGAACGTATGTAGGACACTACCCCTGAAACCGCTTCCAGCTCCAGTGAACCATAGACATTAGCGAAAAAGTCCAGGATGCAAAGCTTCGCCTTGTCAACCACCTCAGGGGGAAGACGCTCCAAAGAAATTCCGGCGCAAAACTCCGCCAGCTTTCGCGTGTATTCCATGGTTGTTCTCCATTCTTTCGCTCATCATTCTTGCCATTGAAGCAGCCAATCAGAAAGAGGCCATCACACGTAGCCACGCCGCTCATAAGCGGATATCATCCGGTTGGGGTCAAGTATTTCCCTCAGAACCCTAAGTTCCTCTTCGGTCGGCGGTTCCGTCTCCTCCACATCATCGGCCACCTTTAGGTCCCAGGGAGTGTTCTTGACGACCTCGTCTATCGAAGTGTCCGGATGGTAGGTTGCCAGATAGGCTTCTCCCGTGGCTTTATCGAAGCGCATCACGGCCTTGTTTGTGATGATAACCTCTGGGCCGGTATCCGGAGGAAGCCCCCATTTCTCCCTGGCCCCCGGGCCGTCGATGTATCCCGGGGTGGTAATGAAGTCCACCTTTTCGGCCAGCCGGCGAGTATCGTGCAGGGCGATGATGATCACCCTTTTCACCAACGAGCCAATGGGATTCGCCCCGCCGCTGCCGGGAAGACGGCTTTTCGGACTATCGTAGTCTCCGATAACCGTGGTGTTGATGTTTCCGTATTTGTCAACCTGGCTGCCCGACAGGAAGCCGACATCCACCCAGCCCCCTTGTAGGAACATTCCCATTATGTCCACCAGGGTCCCTATCATGGCCGCTCCCGGATTCAGGCACGGGTCGCCTACGGACAGTGCCGGCCTCTTCGGTTGCGCATCATAGACACCCGATTCCTGCATCAGCCTGGCATTGGGTGCGTGGGTGTGCCTGGCTATGTTGGCAGACATCGCAGGAAAACCGGTCCCGACCAAGACCACATCGTAGTCCCTGATCTCCCTGGCGCCGCAACAGGCTATGAGCTCGGGCTTTATATAGTCGTCGGGATGTTTCCGCATCTCCAATCCTTCCGTTCTAGGTCTTTCAGCTATTTCGGCTGGCCTCAGTACTCGTAACTCACAGGATAGCCGTAGTCGAACTCCGCTTGAAGATTCCTGAAAGTGGAGTACCCGAATCTTTGAATATAATGCTGAATGTACTCGGTCCTGTCTTTGACACCAAAGACCCATTCGTCGAGAAATCTTTGAAAATCCTCGACCGTACTGGACGCCTGTTGGTACTGGTAGCCGAAGGTGAAATCCACGTCATAGAAACCAGGTGTGTAACCGGGATGGGCAGCGAACGGTTCCTCCACGACCGCCACGACCCTGAAGTCCGGAACAATGGTACGTGAGGGGTCCTTTCCGATGACGTCTCTACTGACGATCCTCTCACAGCTTACGATAACCTTCTTCGCTGCGTTGGCCCCCACCTGGCAGTCCCCTCCAATGCCCCATATTTGGGCGTTTCCTAATTCATCCGCCTGCTGGACGTGAATTATCGCCACATCGGGGTGAAGGGCCGGCACCAGTACGGTTGGGCTCCCGTCAAAGGGGGAGTTGATCACCTTGTACTTATCATCCCCCATGAAAGACTTCACGTTCATCAGGTCCGAGCCCGCCATGTCTTTGACGGGCACAAACGGCATCCCCATGGCGCCGGCCATGAGCATCATGGGCAACGATAGGTTCGTGTACTCTTCCACTTCTATCTTGTGCGGAATCCCCTTCTCGATGGAGCGCCGGTAGCAGCGCCCCAGGCCGAAATAGCCAAGTGAAAGAAAGGTAGCGATAAACCGCTTTACCACGCCCGTGCCGATCATCATATCGAAGTCATCGGCCGCGTTGCTCCTGGTGATCGTCAAATCCTTTTTCCCCTGCCGAATGATCTCGTGTATGGCGGCAAACGGAGTCCTGCAGATGTAGCCGCCGATGAACAGAAAGTCGCCGTCGTTAACGTGTTCAGCCACCGCTTCTTTCATCGTTACAACTTTCCTCATTCCGTACCTCCGGTCGCCAAGTACGAACTTCACCCATCAAGAGCGCAGAGGGCCGCCACGGAATCAGTCCTGTGAGGTGTTACCCCTTCAACGTCCTCAGCCTACAATCTGTATTCCATGCGGCTTATGATCTCGTTCTGAGCTGTCTCGCTCAGCCCCGTAAACAGAGCCGAATAGCCGCTCACTCTCACCACCAAGTCGCGGTACTTTTCCGGATGCGCTTGGGCGTCTCTCAGGGTGGCCGAGTCGAGCATGTTGAACTGAACCTGGCGTCCTCCCTGCCGAAAGTACGTTTTTGCGAGTGCAGTGAGAATCTCGGGTTTGAGGCTGCTTGGGTTGAACCTCATGTTGAGGTTAGCGCCGTTGTAGATACGAGTGACAGGCAGTTTGGTAACCGAGTTGAGCACCGCCGTGGGGCCGCTCAAGGCACTCCCGTTTGTAGGGGTGATCCCGTTGCCGAGAACGTCACCGGCATGGCGCCCATCCGCACTGGCGCCGGCAAATGCCCCCATCACAATATGGAACCCAACGGTGAACACCCCTGGCCAGAATGGGCCGCCTCGATAGTTCCTGTGCTTCCCCACCTCGTCACAGAAGTGGTCGAGCACCTTTGCTGCCACGGCATCCACTTCATCGTTGTCGTTTCCATATTTGAGAATCTTGTGCAAGAAGTACGATCTCTTGTCATCGGCATCGTACCAGTCATCCGCCAGGCAGCTGGCCAGTTCCGCCAGCGTCATCATCCCATCCTCGAACACCGCCTTCTTAACCGCGTACAGACTGTCCACCACGTTAGAGAAACCGATGAGCTGAACGCCGGTGGAATTGTATATGGCCCCTCCACGGGCAAGGTCCAGGCCCTTGCCCATCGGCCCATCTATCATGGCCGACGCGACCGGAGACGGCACAAGTTCCGCGATAGCCTGGTCGAGTACCGCCATACCCTTGACCATCTGCCCCATGAAATGGGACACCTGGGCTCTGTACGCATTCCATACGTCATCGAAGCAAGTAAGTGTGGCGGGGTCTCCGCTCTCGATGCCGGACTGATGGCCGAAGATATTATCGACGCCGTTGCTCAGAGCTAACTCAAGGCATTTGATTCCGCTGAACTGCACGGCGAAAGTCGAACCGAAGGTCTTACCCTGCGCGTTCGGCTCAAGACATCCCACAACACCGTAGTCGCGCGCATCCTCAGGGCTATGTCCAGCTCGCTGTAGGGACTCGATAGTCGCTTCATCATTGAAAAAGTGCAGCAGAACCCCGTCTTTCGCGTACTCGATCGCCTTTTGGAAGAAATCTTCGGGTGCCTTCGAGCTTAGCCGCACCCCGAAGTTGGGTTGAACCGTCCGCACGTCGGCATAGGCGTCCAGCCCGATGTAGCTCAGCTCGTTGGTGGCATCTTCACCATCGGCCCCAACACCGCCAACCGTGACGTTCTGCGTCGTCTTCCCTTCCACACCTTCGCCGGCGGGAATATACGCTTCCTCTAGAATATTCCATATTTCATTGGTCTTGATGAAAAGGAGCGCGAGAAGTTCCCTGGCTTGCTCGGGGGTGATCCTGCCCGATTGCCTATCGGCCTTGTAGTACGGATAGAGAATCTGGTCTATGCGACCCAGAGAAATCGAATTTCCCCCGGACTCTATCTGGGCGACGAGGTGAATGAAATAGACAGACTGGGCCGCCTCGCGGAAAGTCTCCGCCGGATGCTCTGGAACCCGCCGGCAGACCCGGGCTATGGTCCTTAGCTCCTCGGCCCGCTGCGGATCGCTCTCTCCCTCAGCCAGCGACGCCGCCAGATCGGCGTGTCGATTGGCAAATCGTATCGTAGCTCTTAGGGAGCGGATAACGGCATCGTAGAATAGCCCCTTATCTTGCAGCCGTTCCTCAGGAGTCAGCGCGTTATATCGTTCCTCGGCGTCCGCAATGATCCCCGAAAGCCCCAGTTTCAACACCCTCGGATGGTTCATCGTGAAGTGGCCGATGCCGTAGGTGATCTCCAAGACCATGGCAAAAACGTATTTGTCCATGTCCTCGGCCACGTCTGGCGGCAACCGGTCCTCCAGCCGATCCTCCACCGCCCTGCCCCGCCAGAAGGGAAGAATGTCTTGCTTAAGCTCCTGCTGTTGTTCCTCCGTGATCAGCACTCTTTGGAGCGCTCGCTGCCCAAAGGTCTGTAGGTCTCCCTCTATCCATTTCCATTTGTTCTCGGGAAAAAGCGGCGCCCCTTTAAGCTTACTGGTCCGGCATCCCACGATGAGTTCATCGTCTCTGATGACAACACTCATATTGTCGAGAATGTGCTCTAGCGCCATGCTCATGCGGGTAAGCGGGTGCAGATGCCAATTCGCGGCCATGGACTGGGTTAGATACCGCCCCCGCTCGATACACACCTCGCGCGGCGCATTTACTATCCGCTCCCGCAGACGTTGAACGCGAGTCACTTACTGCCTCTTCGCGGCTTTCTCCTCAGCCAACATCTGAGTCCCTCCCTCGCTCGCTAGGCTAGGGGCAGACCTTTATGGAGCAAGCCCGTCTTCGCATTGCAAACCACCGCTGGACAAGCCTCATACCCTTATGTCCATCTGGCGCAGCAATATCGCGTCCCTTATGGGCCGCGGCAAGATCCTGTTGAGCGACATGAACACCCTACTCTTGAGCTCAAACTGGTTATGGAGCTTCGGGTTCTTGGATCTAATCACTTTCACGATCTCCGCTGCGGCTTGAGGCGGAGTTGTCGCCCTCTTGATGAGTTCCTGATCCCTTTTGATAAACCTATCGGCCCGCTCCCTGTAAGGCGATCTCTCGGGTGGAAGCTTGTGAACCTTGGCGGCAAAGGAGGTGGACACCTGGGCAGGTTCGATCAACGCAACCTTTATGCCGAAAGGCTCCACCTCGTAGCGCATGGACAGAACCAGCCCCTCAACAGCAAATTTGCTCGCCGAGTAGATCGATTCAAACGGGAATGGAATCTGCCCAACCAAAGACGATACGGCAATCAGCTTCCCCATGCGGTTCTCACGCATTGATGGTAGAAATGCCTGGAAAATCGCCCCAGTCCCAATAACGTTGATCTCCATGCATTTCAGGGCCTTCTCCAGATCCACTTCCTCGAAGGGCCCGAAGAAACCGATGCCAACATTTGAAAGTACAACATCCACTCGCCCGAACTTTTCCAGCACCATGTCCCTGAACTTGCGAATTCCCGGGCGATCGGCTATGTCCAGCGTCATCAGCAGGTGATCGCATCCCGCCTTCTCCAGCTCTTTTTCAAGCGACTCGATTCCATCTTTGTCGACATCGAAGCCAGCCACCGGCACCTTTGACTCGGCCAAGAGCCTCGCAACCTCACGCCCGATCCCTTGAGCCAGCCCTGTGATTACCACTACCTGCATGATTTGCCCTCCCTAACTGTTATTTCTTGGGGCACTTTCTTCGTACCATTCCCCCATCTGTTTCATCGATTCTTCAAAGTCAGGGTACATGAATCCGTAGCCAGTGTTCTTTAGCCTGGTGTTGTCCACCACGTAGTCGCTGGCAAGGTAGCGCAGGGCGTCGTATTCGAGGTCCGGTATCCGCCCCTTCATCCTCGACATGAATCCATCTATACGGGCGAAGGCCTTGACTAGTGCAATGGGTAGATGCAACTTGGGAGGGCTGGCGCCAAAAGTCCTTGCTGCAATGGTCAATGCTTCCTCGACTGTCGGATGGCTGTCATCCGCGATGTTGAAGGCTTTGCCAACCGCTTCATCGAGGTGCGAAAGATGCACCACCGCCGCTGCCACATCCTCGGCCCGCACATTGGACAAAACCTGCCTGCCGTTTCCCGGAATGGCCGTGATGGAGGTGGGGCGCGAGAAGACCTTGCCGGCGCCATCGCTGCACCCGGGGCCGTAGACAGTGCAGGGGCGGGCAATTACTGCGGCAAGCCCTTCCTCGACCCTTCGCCAGACTATATCTTCACCGTCTCTCTTGCTTGTCCCGTAACTATCCTGGGGATTACGAGGAGCATCTTCCGTAAACGGCGTTCCCCTATAGGGGCCATAGACACTGGTCGAACCGACGTGGATGTATCTCTTGACCCCCGCATCGAGAGCCAGCTTGCTGATGCGATCTACTCCAAGTACATTACTGGGATAGAGCTTTTCATACGGGGTAGAGAAGTTACAGATCGCGCCGAGGTGAAAAACCCTGTCCACTCCTCCATCGAACAGGGCAGGCAGTGTCTCCGGCTTCGTAAGGTCCGCCCCCACGAACTCCACGCCCATGCCATCGAAGTATGACGCATCTTTTCGGGGCAGATCGGTTGCCCGCACCCGAGCCCCAGAGGCCGCCAGGTGCTGCACTACGTACTTGCCGATGAAACCGGCGGCACCGGTTACCAATGTTATTCCTTCAAAGTCCATAGTCCCTGCTTCTGACCGCCGCCGGGCTATTCTACGCTCATTCCCCGAACTCGAATAGCGGTCCGAAGTACTCGAACTTGCCCTTCCCGTTCTCGACGCTAACCCTCAGCATGCGGCCGGTCTGGAAGCCGATGTGGTCGGTGTCGGAGAAGGAGACGTTGACGCCGTCCAGCATCAGGTCGTTGTGGAAGTCCTTGATAGACTCCAGCGCCTCCATCAGGCCCTCGCGGGTCAGGTTATCGCAGCTCCTCTTGAGCGCTTCCACTGCCACCTCGGCCACCGTCTGACCGAAAATGGTGAAGTTGGAGGGGCTGGGCCCGCCGTACTTCTGCATGAGCTCGTAGTGCCTGGCGACCGCCGGGTCGTCCCGCGAGGCCCCTAGCTTGAGGGCCTGGAACGTGATCGCACCCTCCAGAAGCTCGGGAGATACGAACTGGAACATCATATCATCCGAGTTGATGTAGCTCATCAGCCACTGGGGATGCCAGCCCAGCCGGTCCGCGTTGTTGATAGCCTGGGCGGTGCGGCCAGGGCTGCTGAAGAGCACGACCACCTCGGCGTTGGAGTTCTTCAGGCTGGCCACCTGGGAGCTAATGGAGATCGCCGTGACCTCGTAGCTCTGATCGGAGACGATCTCGTTCCTATCCGGGTCCAGCCCCCTCCTCAGGCCAGCCAGCCCGTCGATGCCCGCGTTGCTGTTCTCCCAGAGGACGGCCACCTTCTTGCCCGGCAGATTCTCCGAAATGTACTGCCCGAAGAATGTCCCTTCGACGGTGTAGCTGGGGACCATCTGGACGGTCCAAGGGTGACCCTGGGGGTCCGCGCCGAATCGGTGGCCGCCGGCAACCACCATGTCCGGCACTCCCTTCTCGTTTAGGTACTCCCAGGAGGCGGCATGGGGCACGTCGCCCATGGAGCAGACGATGGCGAACACCTTGTCTTTCTCCACCAGCTTGCGAGCCGCCTCCATGGCCTTGGCCGGGTCGTCGAAGTTGTCCTCGAGCTGGTAGACGATCTTGCGGCCGCAGACGCCCCCTTCGGTGTCGTTGATATAGTCGAAGTAGGCGTCGACAGTATTGGGGATCGTGGAGTATACAGCGCCGAAGGTGCCGCTGAGGATCGCCTCCGCTCCCAGCAGGATCTCCGTATCGCTGATCCCTGGTGGTTCCCCTGATGGAGCCGTCCCCACCACCGTCGCTGTGGGCGAGCCGGTAGCGGCTGGCGTGCCGGTGCCGCTGGGCGTCTCCTCCTCTTCCCCTCCACAGGCCACGCCCATGGCGACCAAGAGCACAAGCGCCAAGGACAGAATAGCCAGGCCCCAGGCCTGGCGCGACAAGCGGGCGAGATGCTTAACCTTCATGCCAGCCTCCTCTCTGCCCCCATCTTACTCTTCCTGCTCTTGAAATCGATGAGATACCAGTGTCTTATTTCTCCCTGATGATAAGATCTCCATAGCCCATTTCCTCAAGGATTATCGGGAACATCTTGAAAGCAGGCTTAATCACCGGTAGAAGTTTGAGCATGGCGATGACATTGCCACCCTGTCTTATCTTGCCTTTGGCCACCGATGCTATTGGATTGTCGTAACCATGCCAGAAAAGGTGGGAATGGTCTGCCGACTGCTTGGACCAGACATCCTCCTTAACATCGCACGGGCCCAAATAGAAAGTCCCATGATACCCCGGCTTTGCCGGCGGATTCTTCAGGTCTATGGTGATCTCACAGTCGGGATCGGTATATATGAATCTAATGATAACCCCTGCCTTGGCCATCTTGGCGCCTATCTTGTCGTCCTTCAGCAGCCGGTCCAAGAAGTAGCCGTATATCTCGAAAAGATGATCAGCATCTTTGTAATACTTGCCCATAGTGTGCCCCCTGGACGTAATCCTACCACCGGTTGACGTCTTGAGTGTATGGCATCAGCACTCTCCGGACTTCTTCCCGGGTTTTCCAACGCACACTTCGGCAGAGCTTTCGCTGCCCCGGAGCGGTCGCACACCGCCCTGAGAGCTGTTCTGACCAGCACGCGCTGCTTTCCAGACAACTGGTTTCGGTGGCTACGATTACGGGAATGCAGTTATCCCGTTCGCTACGCGCTGAGAATACCGGCCTCGAGACAGCGTAAGTTCGTGTAACCCCACCGGCCCGGCGAGCTCTGCTACCCAGGGCCTCGACGACGGGAGAGCAGATATCGATTCCAGCTAAGGTTGCCTAGACAAAGTTGTTCTGGCTCAGGAACTGAAGCAACCGCTCGGCCACGGCGTCTGGCGGCCCCTGGATGACGTCACCGTGCCGCTCCTCCAGGCCGCCGGAGATGATCTGTTGCCAGCGTTCCTCCGGCGAGAGGCTGCTATCGGGGATGAACAAGCCTTTGGTGATGGGCTTGGGCGGCGACAGGTCTACTACCTGCGCGCAGGAGCCCGCCTCGCCTACCTCGTCAGGGCGGAGACCGAGGTCGGCGAGGCCACGGCGGGGGATTTTAGCCCCCAGCGCCAAGCAACGGCGCAGGACCGACTCGCTTTGGGGCGGGCCCATGCTGATTGCCGTCACGTCGCTGTCGGGGAAACGATCCTTCAGGCGCAGGCCTTCCTCCAGGGCATGCTCGTCGGCCGGATTGAGGACGTGCCTCAGACCCTCTTCCTCGAGAGCGGCCTGTCCCGACTTCACCGCCAGCGGCTCGCTGGTATCCACCACCCTGGCGACGCAGACAACCACCTTCATCGAGCTTGTCACCTCACGAGACCCGCCTGGCGCCAGGCACGTTGGCCAGCGTCCGCAGGACCTCCTCGTCCTCGGCCGTCCCCTGCTCCTGCCGCAATCGGCGCAGCCGCTCGACCAGCGAGGGCAGCACCTGATGCAGATCGCCCACTATCTTCACGTCGGCTATCTGGAAGATAGGGGCATGGGGGTCCTGGTTTATGGCCACTACGGCCCTGGAATCCTTCATCCCCACGACATGGTGGTTAGCTCCCGAAATACCGCAAGCTATGTATAACCGGGGAGCGACGGTCTTGCCGCTGAGCCCCACCTGGCGCTCATAGGGAGCCCAGCCGGCGTCCACCGCTGGCCTGGAGACGGCCACGGCGGCGCCCATAAGGTGAGCCAGCTGCTCCAGTAGGTGAAAGCACTCCTCGCTGCCTACGCCCCGCCCGCCAGCGACGATGACCTCCGCCTCGGTCACATCCAGGGCGGAGGAGGGAACCTTGATCACCTCCTCCAGGTGGAGACGCAGGCTCTGGCGCGATAGACTCACGTCCACCGCAACTACCTCTGCCTGACGGCTGGGGTCTGGTCGCTTGGCGGGCGCCGCCCCCGGCTGAAGGGTGGCCATCTGGGGCCTGGCCTGAGGGCAGACGACATTGCAGGAGGCCTTGCCGCCGTCGGCGACGATGTCGCTCGCCGCAAGTATCGGCCGCAGTGCCTGACAGGCCCTTTCCGTCGGTTCGCCGTGAGGCAGGTAGATGAAGATGATCCGCGGTGCCCCCAGTTTCGATACCAGCTCTTCGATTGACCCGGCAGGGTCAAGCCCCTCACGCGCCAGTTCCTTCGTCACGTCCTGGGTCCGGTTGTAAGCGACAATGCGGTGGCCCTTTTCCATGGCCTGACGGGCCAGGCTGCGCCCCATACGACCCAGGACGATAATGCCGAACTCCATGCTCTGCACCTCCGTCAGCTTCAATCTGACAATTGCTGACGACCCATAAGACCTTGCAAGCCCCCGAACTCAGAGAGGCCGCGAAGATCTATCTTGCGAGTGCCAAGCAGTTCATGTCTTAGCTAGCTTGGCAGCGATAGTAGCTACGTGGCGGCCCTGGAAACGGGCTATCGCTAACTCGTTGTCGCTGGGCATGCGCCTGCCATCCGGCGCCGTGATTATCGACGCGCTATAAGGACTTCCGCCGCTGGTCTCATCCATGGTCGTCTGCCGCGTCTCAGAGTACGGTACCCCGACAATGACCATCCCCTGGTGCAGGAGCGTGCTACGAAAGCTTGTGATTGTGGTCTCTGACCGCCAGCGTCGCGGACGTGCTTTGGCTGTGAGTGCCAAGATATTAGCACAGCGACGCCCGTCGTCAAGTCGACTACTATTTCCGCCTGAGCTGCTAAGAGAGGGCGAGCGCAAGCCCCTGGCCTGGCAGCCATGGAAAAAGGGATCGCTGGGACTTGACACGGGGTCGTGAGAGTCGTACCGTGTTAACTCGTCTCAGTCTTTGCGGACCGAGTGAGAAAGGAGGGGCCTCATGTTCCATAGCAAAAGGTCGCGTCTGTTCCTGATCTTGTTCGCCATCACTGCCCTAGCGGCCCTGGGCTTCGTCGCCTGCGAGGAGGAGGAAGAGGAAGCCCCGAAGCTCGGGGAAGTCAACGTTTTGGGCATCTGGGGCGAAGAAGAGACAGCGGATTTCGACGCCATGGTGCAGCCGTGGAAGGACACCACCGGCGGCGATGTGGGCTTCACCGGCACCCGCGACATCAACGCAATCTTGAGGACGCGGGTGGAGGGCGGCGACCCGCCCGACGTGGCCATTGTGGCCAACTCTGGGATCTTCTTCGACTTGGCCCGAGAGGATAGGCTGACCCCTCTGTCAGAGTGCCCAGGCCTGGAGGAGAAGATACGGGCGGACTATCCAGAGTCGCTTATCGGGGCAGGCAGCGTGGACGGCACCCTCTACGGTGTGTTCATGAAGGCCGGCAACAAGGCCACCATATGGTACAGCCCCCCACAGTTCGACGCCTTCGGCTATGAAGTGCCGACTACCTGGGAGGAGTTAATCGCTCTGTCCGACCAGATCGCGGCGGACAGGGAGGCCGGCGTCCATGACGCGTACCCCTGGTCGGATGCGCAGGAGATCGGCGGCGCCAGCGGCTTCCCGGCCTCTGACTGGGTTCAGCAGATCGTGCTCAACCAGTGGGGGCCGGACGTGTACGACCAGTGGGTGGCCCACGACATCCCCTACAACGATGACCGCATCAAGCAGTCCTGGGAGGTGTTCGGGGACATCATCCTCGACCCCGACTACGTGCTGGGCGGCACCGACCGGGCCTTGGCGACGACGTTCTCGGAGGGCAGCCTACCCCTGTTCACGGACCCACCTGAGGCGTTCATGCACTACCTGGCGAGCTTCAACTCGGGCTTCATCACCGACCCGGAGCTGGGCTTCCCCGAGGGCCTGGTGGCCGGTCAAGACTTCGACTACTTTGCCTTCCCCACCATTAACCCTGACTTCGCCGGCGGTGTGACGTTCGACGGCAACATCTTGATGATCTTCAACAGCGACGAGACGACCTGCTCCTTCGCAGAGTGGATGGCCAGCGCCGATGCGCAGGCGATATGGGTAAAGCGGGGCGGCTTCATCTCGCTGAACACCAAGGTCTCCCTGGACGACTATCCTACCGGGCTCGACCGGGCCGTCGCCGAGCAACTATCCGACCCCAACGCCGTCTTCCGGTTCGATGCCGACGACGGCATGCCATCGGGCGTCGGCGGGGACAACGGGGCCGTCTTCCTGGGAATTCTGGAGTACATCGGCGGGGGCGACCTCGACGAGATCCTCCAGGGCATCGACGACGCCTTCCCAGAGGAGTAAGCCTCCCCGTAGGCCGAGCGGTAGCTGTTTGGGTGACTGGGGCAGCCCCCGGCGGTCTGGGGGCTGCCCCGCTTCGTGATGAGGTAGACGGCGGATGATTGGGCGCCGATGGTTCCTACCCTGGCTGTGGCTGGCACCGAGCGTAGCGCTCATCAGCGTCTTCTTGCTCTATCCGGTAGCTGACACTATCCGCAGGAGCTTCCTGGACGAGAAATCCGAACAGTTCGTGGGGCTGGACAACTACCGGTTCATCATCGAGAACCCGCAGCCCCTGGTGAGCGACACCCACTCGGCCCTCCTTAACAACGTCATGTGGCTCACCCTCTTCACTGCCGTCACTGTCTCCCTGGGTCTCATCCTCGCCGTCCTCACCGGACGGGTGCGCTACGAGGCGGCGGCGAAATCGGCCATCTTCATCCCCATGGCCATCTCCTTCGTCGCCGCGTCCGTCATCTGGCGCTTCATGTACGAGTTCAACACCGACATCGGCACCGTCAACGCCACGGTTACCTCACTGGGGGGCGAGCCCACCGCCTGGCTCCAGAACACTGGCGCACCCCAGACCTGGTTAACCGAGCAGGGCCCGGACACGGCTCCTGGCCCCATCCAGATCAATAACCTCGCCCTCATCCTGGCGGGCGTCTGGATTTGGACGGGTTTCGCCATGGTGGTTCTCTCCGCCGGGCTCAAGGGGATCTCCACACAGGTCCTGGAAGCGGCCCGCGTCGACGGGGCCAACGAGTGGCAGATCTTCCGCCGCATCATCGTCCCCATCCTCTCCCCCACCATCGTCGTCGTCGCCACCACCCTGGTGATCCAGGGCCTCAAGAAGTCCGACCTGGTCTGGGTAATGACGGGGGGCCGCTTCAAGACGGCCATGGTGGACGTCACCGAGCTCATGGGGAGCGAGATCTTCCTTCACCTAGTGGCGGACGGCAAGCCGTTCCTGGCGCGGGTGGATGCCCGGACCAGGGCGCGGCCCGGCCAGGAGATACGGGTCGTCTTCGATGTGGCCCGGATGCACGCCTTCGACCCAGAGACGGAGCAGGCCATCGGCCCCAGGGAGGGGCGGTAGCCGTCTGGACGTGAGCGGCAGCGAGTATGCTGCCCTCTCGCTGGCGCTTCTTGCCGCGGAAAGGTCCCGGGGAGAGGATTACTGCTTCGCCACCATCGGTTCAGGGCTGGCCGCTCAGGGTGGCTGTGCCCTCGCCGAAGGTTATCGTTAGCTGATGTTCGGTGTCGATGTGATCCAGCTGATCGTTGATCACGTCTTTTATGAGCTCCTCGAAGCCACCGGTGATGAATCCGGGCACGCCTCCGACGTCAATGTCGAGATCGTCGACACGGGGATGCTCGCCACTAAAGTCCAGATGGCTGGAAACCTTCACCCTCACGTCCAGGCCCAGCACAGCGCTAAGCTTTCCCGACGCCGACGGTCCCTCCGGGTTGAAGCACACCTTCAGGTCCTCGATGGGGGCGTCCTCCTCTTCCAGGAACTGGCGGCCCCGGGATGTGGCCTCGCTCTCGTCAAGGGTGAACGAGGCCGCTTGCCCCGCATCCAATTGCTCGTCGAACCCGTCTAGCTTGGCCTGGAGCTGTTGGGCCAGAGCGGAGCTGACCTCCACCTCCCGGTTCCCACTGTCGCACTCACCCGGGCTGCCCGCAAAGGCCGCCACCGCAGTGATAACAACCAGCAACACCACGACTCCCAAAACAACACCGACTGCCGTCAGCACGAGCCGAAACGGGGTGAAAATCATCTAACGGCCTCCTACGAGCCAACAACGAGGCTCGAAGGCTCAATTCTCGCCTAGTCTAGACGGGAGCGGACACGTTGTCAAAGCCGGGCCGGGCAAGCGAAAAACGCCCGGGCGGGGCACGGGTGCCCCGCCGCTTGTTGTGGGGGGTCTCTCACCCTACTTGCCTTCCTTTTCGCTTGAAGGTTCGCTTCCCGGCCGGCAACCGCCTCGCGCGTTGGATCGTGCCGCGGCAGGTCGGTATGCTGATGACCAAAGAAGCGAGGCGCAGGAGGCGATGACGATGCTTGTGAGCACGGAGACCATCTCGTTCAGGACCGAAGGCTTCTGCCATCTGGTCGACATCACGGCGGCGACCCATGAAAGGGTGCGGCAGTCCGGCATGACACAGGGAATGGCCGTCGTCTTTGTCCCAGGGTCGACCGGCGCCGTGCTCACCATGGAGTTCGAGGACGGGCTGGTGCACGACTTTGAGGGACTGATGGAGCGGCTGGTGCCCCAGAACGCCTCCTACGAGCATGACCGGCGTTGGGGCGATGGCAACGGCTTCTCCCACATTCGGGCCGCCCTGATGGGCGCCTCGGCGGTGCTGCCCGTGGTGGGTGGAAGGCTGGCGCTGGGAACATGGCAGCAGCTACTATTTGTCGACTTCGACAATCGGAAGCGCCAGCGGACCGTTATTGTGCAGCTCCTGGGCGAATGAGCCCGACCACGTTTAGAAAAGGAAATGTCGCCGGATGGTGCCTAGCGATTGAGGCTTGTCGCCTGTCCGGCACTGGTCGAAAATAGGCGACGGCGGCTGAACAAGCATCGAGCCGTCGGGGAAAGGACGCAGCCATGGCCACTGTAAACATGGTCACAGGGCCCGTTGAGACCAGCGACCTTGGTTTCACGCTCATGCATGAGCACGTCATTGTGAAATCGCCGGGAGTGGTCGAGAACTTCCCTTCGGTGTGGAACCGGGCGGAGGAGATGGAGCGGGCCGTGACTCGCTTGCGCGATGTGGCGGCCCGCGGCGTGAAGACTATCGTTGACGCCACTACCGCCGACATGGGGCGGGACATCGATTTCATAGCCGAGGTCGCTCGCCGCTCGAGGATGCAAATCATAGCGGCGACGGGCCTCTACTATGACGTGCCTCGCTACTTCCTTAGTCGCAGCGCCGACGTTATGGCGGAGCTGTTCGTCAAGGAGATCGACGAAGGCATAGCCGGCACGCAAATCAAGGCAGGGGTGATCAAGTGCGCCACCGACGAGGCGGGGGCCACCGGACAAATCGAGAAGGTTCTAAGGGCCTGCGCCCGCGCTCACCGTACCACCGGCGTCCCCATCACTACCCATACCTTTGCCGCCGGGCAGCCAGGAACGGTGCAGCAGGACATCTTTGAGTCGGAAGGGGTGGATTTGTCGCGGGTCATCATCGGCCACAGCGGCGACTCCAAGGACATGGACTACCTAT
>DAOUDQ010000285.1:0-17936 GCA_034431045.1 Dehalococcoidia bacterium
GAAGGAGTCGCTGTATTTCCCGTTCAGGAAGACTTTGTCCTGAATGGCGATGGCGTGGACCTCACAAGGCCGGACGCCGATAAACGCAAACTTGGGTACTCCCTCGTCCTCCTCCATAATCTGAAAGCCGTTACCGCCGGTCTTGGCTCGCCATAAGCGCACAGCCGACGGGTGGAGGAACTTCTTCCAGGAGTGGGGGCCGACGGCATAGCCGAAGAGCGCCCCGTCATTGCGTCTCTTGAGACGATAGGTACCGCCGTCCTGCTCGTCCGTCCATCCGACGGGCGCATCCGCAATAGAGGTCAAATCGTCATAGACAATGGCACGGTCGCGAACCGTTGGCCCCACAACCCGATAGCCCCTATTGCCCAAAATGTCAAGCAGCCGCTGGAGGTGGTCGCGCTCCAGGACGGCCGCCTCAGTGCCTAGTGAGGATGATGCCATCAGTCTCCTTTCGGTCATCATAAATGAAGCCGTCTCCAGTGTCACCCGTGGTGCACGACCCAACCAGTTCGCCCTTGAAGGCCTCAGGATGGAAACCACCGCACTCGATTCCGTGTGGCCAAGGCAGTCGCAGAGGCCCACGTGAGGAAAGGCTTCCCTGATCCGCCTTCGCAGGCGAGGGGCAGGATAGCCACTCCCGAGCACCATAGCTTCAGCCGACTGGTATCATACTTGTCCAAGTCGGGCATCTGCAACAGGAAGTTGGCCATAGCAGGAACCAACAGAACGGAATCGCGCTCTAGGCTCTGCACGATTTCCAGAGGAGTACCAGGAGCACATCGAGGGGAAGCGCTGCCCAAGGCGGCCGCCATCTGCCCGACGGCGGCCACGCTCCACCACTACGGCGGCTACACCATCGACCAGGGGCTGTGCATCAAGTGCGACGCCTGCCGCGAGCTGACGCCGGAGGCGGTGCGGGTGGTGGACATGTTCCCAGCGAAGCCCACTCGCTGTTAAGCTGGGCTTGAGGTAAGGAACGAACCGGCGTCAAGCAGGGCCACCAGGGTGACCGGGCGGGCCACGCTATAGCTCTTCATACAGTGCGATGTCGTGACTCTGATCGATACCCTGGCCCAACCACTGGGACCAGCCGCGAACCGCCATAATACGCGGCCCGCATGGCCTGGAGGCTGGATAGTAGGTATACCCCGTTACGGACACGTTGTTTGTCTGGTACCGCACCCTCGTGTTATCCCAGTAGATGTAGGGCCACCCCCCACAGTTCTCACCGCCCACGTTCCTCGCGTACACGTACGCCAAGCTGGCGCTAGCCCAGGTCACAGTCGAGCCCCACAAGCTACCCTGAGTCCGGTTAAGATCCATGGCCACGCCCTGCTTCAGAGTGACCCCGGCGACTTCCTTTTCCCACCAGCTCTCCTGGTAGCCTGCGTGCGCGGTGTAAGCGAGCAGGCCCGTCGCCACCACTAGGACCAGAACAGCGAAGCACGTGATCTTTGTGCGCATGACGGCTCCCCCTGTCGGGATATCACCAGCTAGCGGCCGCCGAACACCTCTGGCGGTACGGCGCCGGGCTCAAGCACCTCATAAACCACGGTCTGGATGTCCCAGATGAGGTGCTCGTGGCCCGCGGTATCGACAGCCACCATCCACCAGCGGTAAGGCAAGAAGGTCCCGGCGTCTACTTCCTCCCGCATCACCCGCTCCACAGAGTCGAGGTCAAGGGTGTAGGGCAGCGTGTAACCCCTAACGTCAGGCTCGGGAGGGTCGGGTTCCTCCACGCGAAGTAGCTCCAAGACTACGGTCTTCTTCCCATCCCTGTTGTCGTAACCGACGATCTTGGCTGTGTCGCTGCCGATCTTCCCCTCGAGTTCCCGCGCGTGCGCCGTGACATCGGCGGCCATCTCCTCCACCGACCAGTCCAGTGGCCAACGCTCTTCCGCTCCAGAAGCGGGAGCGCGGGTGACGACCTCACTCCCGTCGGTTGTCATCTCCTGAACCAGCCGGCCGTCCTCATCGGTCATCCGGCCATACACCCTCGCTATCCGCCCCGAGGGTCCTACCTGAGACCACCCCTCCGTGCGGATGCATTCCGGCACGTAGAAGTCGTCCTTTCTTAGTTCCTGCACCAGGGGGGCCACGGGTCCCTGCCGCAGGTACTCTTCGGTCTGGTAGTGCAGGACTGTGCCTTCCGTCGCTTGCGCCAGGAACTCTGCCTGGGCATCGCGGGACTTGGCGAGAACCGTCGCCGCATCCAGAGTGTCCGACGGCCAGCTACGCACCCCCAAGAAGACCGCCGCGACGATAATGCCTAAGCCTGCCAGCACAACCGTCAACCGAGTCGGGCTGAGCTTCGCTAACTGCCACATAACCACTTACCTCCCTGGCAGCTATTAGCCCCAGCGCTCTTCCCGTCCACGCTCCTAAATTATACACCTAGGCCCAGCACGTCTTGTCAAGATCCGTGCCAACTTTTCGTGGAAATCTCTTGTATTTAGTTAAACTAATCGCCAAAGCACACAAGCTGGCACCTTAATCAAGTCGCCGCTGTATAATATCCCTCGAGCAGCCTAGCCTGGAGCCTTGGGAGGAGCCGCTGGCCCATGAGCACCCCCCTGCGTCGCCAGTACTTGGAGATAAAGCGCCGCTTCCCCCAGGCCATCGTCTTCTTCCGCCTGGGCGACTTCTACGAGACCTTCGATCAGGACGCCGAGCTCGTCTCCCGCGAGCTGGAGATCGTCCTCACCTCCCGCCCCATCGGCAAGGGGCAGCGGGTGCCCCTGGCGGGCATCCCCCACCACGCCCTCGATGGCTATATGGCTAAACTAATCGCTAAAGGATACAAGGTGGCCATCTGCGAGCAGGTGAGCGAGGCTGCCAAGGGGCCTGCCCTGAGCCTGCCGAAGGGCCACACCCTCATGGAGCGCCAGGTGGTGCGGGTGGTCACCCCCGGCACGGTGGTGGAGGGCGATCTCCTCGACCAGCGGGCCAACAACTACCTGGCCGCCCTGGCCGTCGAAGGGGACCGAGCCGGCATCGCCTACGTGGACGTGAGCACGGGCGAGTTCGCCGTCGCCCAGCTGGACAGCGACCTGCTGCCCGCCGAGCTGGACCGCCTGCACCCCGCCGAACTGGTGCTCCCCGAAGGCCGAGAGCCGCCCGAAGGCGTGCAGGCGGCCGTCAGCCACCTGGAGGCCGATCGCTTCCACCCCGAGGCGGCCGCCGAGCTCCTTCTGGCCCATTTCGGTGCCGCCTCCCTGGACGCCTTCGGCTGCGCCGATCAGCCCCTGGCGGTGGCCGCCGCCGGCGCCGTCCTCGCCTATCTTCAGGAGAACCAGCGAGCCGTCCTGGGCCACATCACCCGTCTCTCCACCTACAACGCCAGCGCCTTCATGACCCTGGATAGCCAGACCCGCCGCAACCTGGAGCTCTTCGCCAGCATCCGCCAGGGCCCGGGCACCGCCTCCCTCCTGTCGGCCATCGACCTCACCAAGACCTCGATGGCTGCCCGCCTCGTCCGTCGCTGGCTAGGGCAGCCCTTGGTCGACATAACACGAATCGGCCAACGACAAGACATGGTCCAGTACTTCTTTCAGAGCGCCGTCCGCCGCGGCCGGGTGAGCGCCCTCCTGACCAGAATGCCCGACCTGGAGCGCCTGCTGGGGCGCATCAGCGCTGGCCTGGCCTCGCCGCGAGAGCTCGTGAGCCTGCGCCGCGGCCTGCAACTGATGCCGGCGCTGCGTCAGGCCATCGGCAACGATAGGGAAGA
This sequence comes from Dehalococcoidia bacterium, assembly GCA_034431045.1. Lineage (GTDB taxonomy): Bacteria > Chloroflexota > Dehalococcoidia > SM23-28-2 > SM23-28-2 > SM23-28-2. The sequence goes on from DAOUDQ010000285.1 coordinate 3,731, forward strand.
GGTGACCGAAGTGGGCGAGGTGTTGGCCCGCCTTCACCCCTGTCAGGAGACAGCCGCCCTCATCGAGCAGGCCATCGAGGACGAGCCGGCTGCCAGCTTCGAGGAGGGCGGGGTCATTCGGGCCGGCTTCTCGCCGGAGCTGGACAGCCTGCGCAGCGTGGCCCGCGACGCCCGCCAGTACCTCGCCGACCTGGAGCGGCGGGAGCGCCAGCAGACGGGCATCAAGTCCCTGAAGGTGGGCTACAACAAGGTCTTCGGCTACTACATCGAGGTGAGCAAGGCCAACCTCAGGCTGGTGCCCGCTCACTACCAGCGGCGGCAGACCCTGGTGGGCGGCGAGCGCTTCACCACCCCTGAGCTGAAGGAGCGAGAGTTCCAGATCCTGCACGCCCGCGAGCGCCAGCAGGAGCTGGAGGCGACCCTCTTCCGTCAGGTGTGCGCCCAGGTGGCCGCCGAGGGCAAGCGCATCCTGGAGCTGGCGGCCGCTATCGCCGAGAGCGACGTCTTCTGCGCCCTGGCCGAGGTCGCCGCCCGCTATGGTTACGTGCGGCCGGAGGTGACCCAGGACAACGAGATCGTCATCCGCGACGGCCGCCATCCGGTGGTGGAGCGCATGCTCCCCCAGGGGGCGTTCGTCCCCAACGATACCCACCTCTCCAACCAGGATGCCCAGATCATCGTCCTCACCGGGCCCAACATGGCCGGCAAGTCCACCTACATCCGCCAGGTGGCCCTCATCGTGCTGCTGGCCCAGATGGGCAGCTTCGTGCCTGCCGCCTCGGCCCGCATCGGCATCGTCGACCGCATCTTCACCCGCGTGGGCGCCCTGGACGATATCGCCGCCGGCCAGTCGACCTTCCTGGTGGAGATGCTGGAGACGGCCAACATCCTCCACAACGCCACGCCCAGGTCACTCCTCCTGTTCGACGAGATCGGCCGCGGCACCAGCACCTACGACGGCATGGCCATCGCCCGCGCCGTAGTGGAGTTCATCCACCACCGGCCCGAGGTCGCCGCCAAGACCCTCTTCGCCACCCACTACCATGAGCTGGTAGACCTGGCCACCTTCCTGCCGCGGGTGAAGAACTACAACGTGGCCGTGAGCGAAGAGGAGGGGCGAGTGGTCTTCCTCCACCGCATCCTCCCCGGCGGCGCCGACAGGAGCTACGGCGTCCACGTGGCCCAGCTTGCTGGCCTGCCCCGACCGGTCATCCAGCGGGCGCAGGAGGTGCTCAGCGAGCTGGAGGACAAGGGCGATCGCCTGCCCCGCCGACGCCGCCCTCGCGAGGCTGCTGTCCAGCTATCCTTCCTGGGCACCGGCGACGCCGTCCTCGAGGAGCTGGCCTCCCTGGACGTGGACGGCCTCACCCCCCTGCAGGCCATCACCAAGCTCTACGAGCTGCGGGAGAAGGCGCGAGGGAAGGAGGAGTAGGGCTCGGCCAGGGATGTTGACATGCGTTCTTGGGGGGGGCGTAGAATGAGGCGGTCGGGGAGTGGAGGTGGCGAGCAATGAGTAAGCGCCTTATTCTGGGGATCCTCGTGGCCGTTGTGGCCTCCGCGGCTACGGCCAGCGCTGTGGTGGTGGTCGGGCAGGGCGGGGGTGAGCCCGACGAGGTCAAGATACCGCCCATCAAGGCGGTGGAGGAGTGGACCCCCTACACCCTGCCCGGCACGCCGGTGGCGGGCTTGGCGCTGCCCGTCGACTACGGCCGCTTTCACTTCGTAGCACCGGAAACCGACCCAGGCCCGCACGTCCAGCGGCCGACGCCACCCCCAGGTGTCAAGAAGGCGGGGCACGACGTGAAGGAATCCGCCTCGCTCGACGAGTTCCGCGGCCACGACCTGTTCATCGAGCCGCCCTACATCCCCGCCGGCTGGGAGCTGTTGGGGGCCCATGCCGAGACGGTTATCTGGGACGACGGCACCAGTCGGGACAGCATGTTCGCCCTGGCGTACGACCGCCCCGAGTACTTCGACATCGACATCAGGCGATCCCTGGTCGCCCCGGAGGGCAGGGTGCGACTGGTCGCCAACCCGGCGGCGGAGGTGACGTACACGCTGGGCGAGATCCGGGGCGTGCCCGTGGTGTACAACCGAGACCCCCTGAAAATACAGTTCGTCGACGGTAACGTGCTGACGCAGATAGAGGCCCCCCTCCTCCACCTGCACGAGCTGATCAAGATCGCCGAGGCCCTGATCGCCGAGGCGGAGGAGGGCTCGTCATGAGGGCTTTGGCAAAGCAAGTGGCGGCAGGGTTGGCTTTCATCGCCATTGGCACGGTAGTCTCCCTGGCGGTTGCTCTACCCCACCAGGCCGACGCCAGCCCCGACCCGGGCGTCTCCTATGTCCGGCGGGGGCTGTCGCCCGCCCCCTCAGGGCTGTTCTGCTACCCCTGGGGTACAGTCTCCGGACACCACCCCTGCTGGCACTACGAAAACTATGAGCGGTACACAGCAATCGACTACAGCTTCTACTACCCCGATGATTGCACCGATGAGGATGTCTGGCTGGACTACACGGGAGATTTCCAACTATTCAAGATGGCAGAAGCCGACTACTGCACCGGGGTTCGGGCAAAGATCTACCTGGGGTCGTATGCCGAGCAGAACTACAGGGGCGACCTCCACTATCTGCACATCGACCCGAACGACTTCTGGATCGGCCAGGAGGTGCCGTACCAGCTGATCTACATCGGGGACGTGCTCGACGAGGAACTGGACCCCGACTGCCCGTGGACTGATGCCCACCTGCATCAGAGCGCCAGGATAACTGCGGAGACGCCCTTCTACAGCAACAAGCTGGGTGACCCAACGCAGGACGACCAGTGGGAGCACGCCATCTTCTGGGGGGCGGCAAGCGGCGACTCCGATGGCGACGGCTTCACCAACGCGAACGAGCTGTACATCGGCACCGACCCCTATGACGACTGCCCCGACGGCACCTGGGACGATGCCTGGCCGGTGGACATCAACAACGACACCCGGTGCAACATCCTGGATGTGTTGCTGTTCAAGCCGCACCTTGGTTGTTCCGTCGGCGACGGCTGCTACGACAACCGCCTCGATCTCAACGCCGACGGTATCATCAACATTCTTGACGTCCTGCTGTTCAAGCCACTCCTGGGCATGCAGTGCACGTAGTCGCGATGGTGAGCCGCAGCCCACACCGGTCCCGTCAGTCCTTCACAATCCCCGGCACGATGGTTCGATACACCTGGGTATTTAGCGTCTCGCCCATGTTCAGGCGGCCCCAGCCGTCCCAGTTGGGCGTATCGCCGTCGGGCAGGTCATCACTGGAGATGCGCAGAAGGGCACGAATGTCGTCGTCGCTGCGGGACGAATCCTGCGACAGGAGCAGGGCTATCAGCCCCGATACGAAGGCGGTAGCAAAGGACGTTCCCTCGCCCGTAGCGTAGCCGCCGTCGAGGTGAGTGCTGAACACGTCCACCCCCGGCGCCGCCACATTCACCTCGGGGCCCCAGTTGCTGAAGGGGGCGCGGCTGTTGGGGTCGGAGGGGTCGAAGGCAGACACGCCGATCACCCCCGGATAGGCCGCCGGGTAGCCCACCCCCTCCTGGCCCTCGTTCCCTGAAGCGCCTACCAGGATGGCTCCGAAAACGTTGTGGGCCTCCTTCACCGCCTCCTCCAGGGCGCGGCTGGGCGACGGTCGAGCCATGCTCAGGTTGATTATCTGGGCGCCACTCTTGGCGGCATAGACGATACCCTGGGCCACGTCGGAGGCTGTGCCCGCACCCGTCGAATCGAGCACCTTCACCGGCAGCAGGGTCACCCCCCAGGCCGTCCCCGCCACCCCCAGGCCGTTGTTGCTCCTGGCCCCCAGAATGCCGGCCACCATCGTGCCGTGGCCGTGGTCATCGCTGGGGTCGCTGGTGGGGGGTAGAGCCACAAAGTTGCAGCCGTGGACATCATCTATGCAGCCGTTCTTGTCGTCGTCGATGTCGTTGCCCACCACCTCTCGGGCGTTGATCCAGACCTTGAACTCCAGATCGGGGTGATCCAGGTCCACCCCCGTATCCAGCACTGCCACGGTGATAGCTGGCCTCCCCCTCTCGATATCCCAACCAGCGGGGGCATTGATGATGTCGTAGTACCAAGCCTGCTTTGGCGGGTAGAAGGGATCGTCGGGCAATATCGCCGCCCGAACAATGTAGTTGGGCTCCGCATACTCAACCCAGGGTAATTCGTTATAGAGAATGGAGGCCTGTTGCACATCGACTCCTTCGGGCAAGCGAAGGCGATACAGCGCAAGGGTGGGATTGTGCTCTATCACCACCCCTCCTGCCAGCCTCAGGACAGCGGCCACAGCGGCGGGAGGGAAGGGCAGGCTGGACTTTACCAGCACCTCGCCCGGGACAAACTCCGCGGCATCAGCAGGGTGAGCCGACACAAGGTCAAGGTCGGGGGCCAGAACCTGCGAGGAGGCCGAAGGGTAGGGAACGTTGTTGGCCAACAGGAAGGCGGCCACCAACAGAGGCAGCGACCACAGCCAACGAAAAGCCCTCACGCCAATGCTCCCTCCCCAGCCCCTCGTTCAATGGCGCTAGTATAGCAATGGCCAACAAACGGAGCAATCAAGGCTTCGGCGAGGATAGGGGTAACCTATTCCCGATGAGATTCGTTGGATGCTAAGATTCATAGATGGGGTGAGCCTGCACAGTTGACCATTCGCATTCTTCCGCCCGAAGTGTCCGTCCTTATCGCCGCTGGCGAGGTGGTGGAGCGCCCAGCCTCGGTGGTGAAGGAACTGATGGAGAACAGCCTTGATGGCGGTGCCAGTCAGGTGTCCATCGAGGTGAGGCAGGGCGGGCTTAGCCTCATTCGGGTGACCGACAACGGCAATGGCGTCCCTTCTGACGGGCTGGCTCTGGCCTTTCATCGCTACGCCACCAGCAAGGTAACCTCGGCGCAAGACCTGGCCCGCATCACCAGCCTGGGCTTTAGAGGGGAAGCCCTGCCCAGCATCGCCGCTGTGGCCGATGTGGAGATGCTCTCCCGCCCCGCCGATGCAGTTGCCGGAGCCTACCTCCGCCTGGTAGACGGAAAACCGGTAGAGCAAGGCACGCGGGGCGCGCCCGTAGGTACCACAGTCACCGTCCTCCACCTTTTCGCCAAGCAACCGGCTCGGCGCAAGTTCATGCGCTCGCCCACCGCCGAGAATCAGCAGATCGCCAGCCTGGTCAGTCAGTACGCCCTGGCCTATCCCGAGGTGCGCTTCTCTCTGCGTCTGGACGGTCGTCAAGCCCTCCTCACCAGCGGCAGTGGCCAGCTCACCGATGCGGTGGCCAGCGTCTACGGCGCCGAGGTGGCAGCCGTCATGCTGCCCATGCGCTGGCCTCCGGATGGCGAACGCACGGCGATCAACGTGAGCGGACTGGCCGGCCCACCCCACATCTCGCGGGCCAGCCGAGGCTACATTAGCCTATTCGTCAACCGCCGCTGGGTGCAAAACCGACGGCTGACCTTCGCCGTGGAGGAAGCCTATTCTGGCCTGCTGCCAGCCGGCCGCCACCCTATCGCCATAGTCGACCTCCGCCTCCCGTACGAGGAGGTAGACGTAAACGTGCACCCGACCAAGGCCGAGGTGCGCCTTCGCCAGGAGAAGGAGGCATTTGCTGCCGTACAGCGAGCGGTGCGACAGGCCCTCGTGGAGCAAGCGCCCGTCCCTTCCCTCCCCTCCACCCCAGGCGTCGCCGTGGCCCAGCCGGCTGCCCCTGAGGAGACCACGACGCCACCTCTGTGGTAGCGGGCGCTGGAAGCGGAAGAGGCGACCAAGACGGCAGCAGGCACAGCGGCACCGCCGCCCAAGGTTTCTCTGCCCATGCTGCGGGTGGTGGGACAGATCGGCAACACCTACATTGTAGCCGAGGGGCCCGAGGGAATGTACCTCATCGACCAGCACGCTGCCCACGAGCGGGTCCTGTTCGAACAGATCTGCGCCGCTCGCCAGAGACGAGCCCTGGACGTACAAGGGCTGCTGGAGCCGACCATGGTAGAGGTATCGCCCCGCCAGAAGGAGATCATCCTCACCCACCACCAGGTGCTTTCGGAGCACGGCTTCCAACTGGAGCCCTTCGGCGAGCGCACCTACCTGGTGAGGGCCATCCCCGCCGTCCTGGCAGGGAAAGACCTATCGCGGGCCTTCGCCGAGTTCCTGGACCTCCTGGGCGAGGAGGCCGCGCCGGACCAGCGCGACCAGGTGGCGATGACCCTGGCCTGCCATGCTGCGGTGAAGGCAGGCCAATCCCTGGCCCTGGAGGAGATGCGCGAGCTGGTGCGTCGGCTGGAGCAGGCTGAGGTGCCTCACACCTGTCCCCACGGCCGCCCGACCATGATCCACATGAGAACCGTTCTCCTGGAGAAGGAGTTTCGCCGCCGCTAGACCCCCGGCCCGACAGCGATCTGCGAGCGTCTAGCGCGGCAGGTCCTCTCGCATCTCCCGCCAGGCAACCATCCTGGCAATAGCCTTAGCCGCCCGCGGGATGCTGGGAAAGACGGCGAAGCCCCGCCGCCAGCAGAGCTCCTGAAAGCGTAGCGAGTACTGCGTGGGCTCCAGTATCGGGGGTGTGGCCACCACCAGAGCGATGGGCTTTCTCACTGCTTTCCGCGCCCGCACCATGGCATCGACCACTGCCTGCATCAGCCCGGACAGGTCGAGGCCCATGGCCGTGGCCACCCGCCCCGGGCCCCAACCGAAGCCGGTGTGGCCCAGCACCACGTCCACCGCCTCGTCGGCGGCCACCAGGCACAGGGTGTCGGCCAGCTTGGCCGGCTCCATGACGGCCAGGGTGTCCACGGGATTGCGCACGCTGCTGCCGGCCACAGGGGTGAAACGACGCAGCTCCTCCTGGATGCGCCGGGACAGCATGGGCGCCTTCAGTCCGGCTTCATCCACCTCATCGGCGCCAAAGACGCTGAAGCCGCCGCCGCCACCCACGATGCCCACCCCCCGGCCCGCTGGTGGCCGCTCAAAGAAGCGGAAGACGACCAGCATGTCCACCAGTTCGTCCAGGCTGTCCACCTCCACCGCACCCACCTGACGAACAAGCGCCTTGAACACCGCCAGCGAGCCAGCCAGGCTAGCGGTATGGGAGAAGACAGCGCGGGTTCCGGACTCCGTGCGACCACCCTTGAGCACAATGACCGGTTTGCGGGCAGATGCTCTACGCATCGCCCGAAAGAAACGGCGTCCGTCCTTCACCCCCTCGATGTAGGCACCGATGATCTGCGTATCGGGGTCCTCGGCCAGGTACTCCAGAAAATCGCTCTCGTTCAGGTCGGAGGCATTACCATAGCTGATTACCTTGCTGAAGCGAATGCCCCGCGGCGCTGCTGTCGTCAGCAGGTCAGCGGCGTTGCCGCCGCTTTGGGACAGAAAGGCCACCGATCCTGGCGCTCGTGGTGTGCCAGGCCCGAAGGAGACCTTGGCCGCCGGGCAGTATATCCCTATGCAGTTCGGGCCTATGACGCGGATGCCCCCCTGGCGGGCTCGTTGCACCACCTGGCGCTCCAGCTCGGCCCCTTCCTCCTCACCCGTCTCGCTGAAGCCGGCGGTGAAGAAGTGCATGCTCTTGACACCCTTGGCCACGCAGTCGTCAACGACCTCGAGAACCGCCCGGACGGGGATGCTGAAGATGACATGGTCTACCGGCCTGGGAATGTCCAGCAGGCTGGGATAGCACTTGAGCCCCAGGATGTTCTGGTGCTTGGGGTTCACCGGATAAAGGCCGCCCTCGAAGCCCATGTCCTGCATAGCGAGCACAAAGCTGGTGCCCATGGCACCGAAGCCGAACTGGGGCGAAGGCCCGACCACCGCCACCGAGCGGGGGTGAAAGATATAGCCGATGGCTAGCGGGTCACCCTCTTGGCTCAGGGGACGCTCGCCGACCTCTTCCCTCACACCCTCGTCCACTACTAAGCCCCCATCCTAGCTCTCGATCCCAAGCTCGCGCCTGACCTCGCGCACGGCCTGCACCATCACCCGCAGCTTGGCCGCCGCCTCCTCCCAGGTGCGCGTCTTGAGGCCGCAGTCGGGGTCGATGTACAGCCGCTGCGGCGGCAGCACCTCCAGGCCCCTGCGGATGCTCTCCTTGACCTCCTCCACCGTCTCCACCCTGTGGTCATGCACGTCCACGACGCCCAGGGCCAGCTCCTTGTCGAAGCGATGGCGGCGAAACAGCTCCAGCAGATCGTAGCCGCTGTTGGCCGTCTCGATGTCGAGCTGGTCTACAGGCAGACGGACGATGTGGTCGAAGACCCTAGCGAAGTCACCGTAGCACATATGGGTGATGATCTTGGCCCTGAGGCCCTCGGTGACCACAGCCAGGCCCTGCGAGACGAGCTCCATCTCCTCGGGGCGAGTGGAGGCCGCCGGCTCGTCCACCTGAATGTAGCGGGCACCGGCCTTCTCCAGCTCCACCGCCTCCTGGTGGATGACGCCAGCCATGTCCAGCACCGCCTCTCGCCGCGACTCATAGCGCTCGTCGAAGGACCAGTCGACCATCGTGTAGGGGCCGGTGAGGACCCCTTTGACTGGCTTGTCGGTGAGGCTCTGGGCGTAGCGCCACATCTCCACCGTCATCGGGCCCTGCCAGTGGAGCTTGCCGATAATGATGGGCTTACGGTAGTAGCGGTTGCCGTAGGAGCGCACCAGGCCGCCGATGACCATGCTCTCGCTGAGCAGCTCGGCGAAGTAGGCCACCATGTCGCCCCTCTCCATCTCTCCATCCACCAGGATGTCCAGGCCCACCTCCTCCTGAAGGCGGATCACCTCCGCGGTCGCCTGGCGCTCCAGCGCAGCCAGCTCCTGGCGACCGATCTTGCCCAGAGAGAACTGGTTCCGGGCCCCCGTCAGGTAGTCGGGCTTGGGGAAGCTGCCAACAGCGGTAGTGAGCAGCCCCTTGCTCACGCTACCACCTCCTGGGCGCGCCGAACGCCTTCTACCATACGGGCTAGCTTAGCCTCAGCCACCTCCCGCGGCAAGTACTCCAGGCCGCAGCTCGGGTTAACATAAAGAGACTCCAGCGGCACAACATCGCTCACCCGGCGGATGCGGTCCACGATCTGGTTCACCGTCTCCAGCCTGGTGTTGCGAGCGTCGATGATGCCCAGGCCCAGCTTTTTGACAAAAGGCGCTCTCCTTATGATCTCATAGTTGGCCGGCCCCATCACAAAGTCGAGGCCGATGGCAGAGAAGGGGAGCTCCAGGATGTGGGGGAAGAGGCCTTCGATATCGCCGAACCAGGTGTAGAGATGGGCCTCGGCCGCCACCCCCTCCATCATCCGCTCCAGAGCCTGACGAAAGAGGGGGAAGTCCTCCTTCTGCTTGAGGATGGCCGGCTCGTTGACCTGGATAATAGGCACCCCTGCCTTCTCCAGTGCCAGCACCTCCTGCCGCAGCTCCCGGGCCAGGGCCAGCACCAGCTCACCCAAGCTGCCGTAGTGCTCGTTGGCCGACAGAGCGGCCAGGGTATAGGGGCCGGTAACTAGGGCCTTCACCGGCCGCGGGCTGTGGGCGGCAGCGAAGCGATAGTGTTCGGCGGTGATCGGCTGTCGCCACTGGACAGCGCCCGTGACCACCGGCTGGCGATAGTAGGTGTTGGTATCGAAGTAGCGAATGAGGCCGTCGATGGTGAAGCCGCCCATCCGGCGGGCGAAGTAGGTCTGGTCGTCCTCCCAGCGGATCTGCCCGTCGCTGACAATGTCGATACCAGCCTCCACCTGCTCCTGGATCACCTCGACGGTCACCTCATCCTCTACCCGCCGCAGCTCGTCCTGGCCTATCTCCCCCCGCTCGAAGCGAGCGATGGCAGCCCGCAGCCTGGCCGGCCGGGGTCGATTGGGTATCTTGGGGTAGCTGCCGACGACGGTAGTGAGCATGGGCTAGTTGATCTCCTTGCTGACCCCGTGAACACAGAACGAGGGCCGAAGGATACGACCCTCGCCCGTCTAGCCTAGGAACAACCGTGTTCCCGCATCGTATTCTAGCATTCAGCAGACAGAGGGGTCAATGGAGCCTGCTGGGGAATCCTCTCTCCTCAGGCCCTCCGAATGCTGTTAACATAAGCGCCAAAGCCGCGTCTATTTACTGGTAGGGCTTTCGATTGTTGCCGACCACTGGTGGGGGTGAACGAAGGTGGACCTGCACAAGAACCACAGCGCGGAGTCTGTCGAAGAGAAGGAGGACCTGACGTCCCAGGTGCTTGACTGGGCTCGGGACAGAACGGAGGCTTTTGAAGGAAATAGCCCAGCAAACGAGGTGAAACCTTCCCAAGAACCGAAAACGAAGGCGTCGCCAAGGGTAATCGTCGTTGCTCTCCACGAAGGTGCAGACGACTGCGGCGAAGCCCACCTGTTCGACGACCTTCAGGCCGCCGGGCGCTTTGTCGAGACTCTGGTAGAAAGCGGGCTCGATCAGCAGCGCCTTAGCGTCTTCAACTGCGCTCAGCTAAACGTTCACCTGACCTACCGGCCGATAGTCCACCTGAAGGCCAGCGAGCCGAAAGAAGAGCCAGCCGACTAGACAAACCCCCAGGGGTCAACAGCAAAGGAGCGACCGTCCACCGATGAGGAGCCGCTCCTGGCCGGCTCTTCCGCCAGATTAAGGCCTTAGCATAGGGTCGGCCAGAGGGCAGCTTACTGGAGGGAAGGGAACACACTTCACTAGCGGCCGAAGAGTGAGCGACAATGGATGTGCACGGAAACCACGGCTCTGAGGATGGCCCGGCCGAGCAAACCCTCACGGCGCGGCTGCCGGAGTGGGCCCGCGAGCGAGAAAATGGTCAGTGGTACGGGGAACCAGCGGCAGCGCAATCTTCCCAGCAAGCGAAGTCCAAGGCGCCGACCAGGTTAATCGTCGTCGTCCCCGACGAAGGAGGGGATGGCTGGGCCAAAGCACGCGTCTTCGACGACCCAGGGGAAGCCGCAGCACTGGTGGAGATGCTGGTGCAGGACGGCCTGGCCCAAGAGGGGGTGAGCGTTTTCAGCGCCACCCAGATGGTCGTAGACGTGGCCTACAAACCTCTGGTCGAGCTCAAGGAGAGCCTGAGAAAAGAGGAACCGCCGGAATAGGCGAGGCCCCGCCAGGCGACAGTGGCCAAGAACCACCCAATGGCGCTGGCCACCAGCAGGAGGGCCAGGGTGGACTTGGCGTCGTCGATGTGGGCGATGATATAAGAGTTGTGGATGCGGGGCCGATCCACGTTAGGGCTGATGGTGGTGGACGGGGTACTCCAGGCCCTTCTTCTCGGCCACCAGCATAAACAGCTCCCGGTCGTCTTGGTAGGGGGTGAAGATAAGGTCGTCTCGCTTCTTCAGGGACATAGCCCCCTGGCCGCAGACAACCTCGCAGACGCCGCAGCCCATGCACTTCTCGTGGGTGACCTGGGCGACACCGTCCTCCCGCATGCTGATGGCGCCGACCGGGCAGCGGTCCACGCACAGCTCACAGCCGCTGCACATGTCCTCCTCGATGGTCATCCAGTAGCTGGAGGGGGCCACGGCGTGGGTTATGCCCAGCTCGGTCACCCCGCGCAGGAGGCCGCAAGCGTGACGACAGCAGTTGCAGATGAACCAGGGGTCGTCCTTCATGTTCATACTGATGTGCACCAGACCGGCCTCCTCGGCTCGCTCCAGGGCGTCCACCACCTCATCAGCGGAGGCCAGGTGTCCGGCTATAGTCGCGGCGTGATGATGGTCGAGCAAGGGTATGCCGGGCTCCTGCCCGCCGGGCACCGCCCAGCTCAAGCCGATGCAGATCTCGACGGGATCGTCACAATTGCGATGGGCGACGCGGCAGGCGCAGGGGTTCAGTGTGAGCATCTTGGCGTTCTTCACAAGCTGGAGAGCGTCTTCGTGGGGCAGAACGTTCTCCTTCACCGACTGCACCGTCGGCACGGCACGGATTAGAGAGATGCCGCTACCGTGCATCTCCCGCCCACGGCCCTCAACGTAGTACTTTTCCCATAGGTCGCCCAGGCGCTCCAAGTCCACCGAGGATTCGCGCAGGAGGAAGGGCACCTCGAACAGCCCTAGGCCCGCTACCAAGATGTGCAGGCGGAAGGTGCGCACACCATCGGGCCGGCGGAAGCCGCGCACAAAGAAGCGTTCGGCCATCTTCGTCAGTATCGGAGCGGCCTCGTCCAGCCTTACCCCCGCCCGGCGGGCGATGACCTCCTCGGGCTCCGGCTCGAAGCTCATGGCCGCCGCCAGGCGCGCCTCGTCGGGGTCAAAGTAGCACTTGAGGATCTCGATGAACGTCTCGCTCTCGGGAGCGCCCAGAGGATGGCGAGCGTAGGTCTTCTGCAGGTCCTGATAGGGCTTGTCCTTGCTACTCTGCATCATCACGTCACTCCCTTCTCTCTACCCACCGCCAGGGAAGAGCTCCGCCGTTGAGGTGGCTGGATTATGCCAGCATCAGATAAGACCTGTCAAGCGAGCGGGCTACTTCCGATAGCGCCAGGGGAAACAGAAGGGGAGCCCGAAGGCTCCCCGAAACGTACGAGCTTGGTGGAGACGGGGGAGAATCGAACTCCCCGTCCAGAAGAAGGCCACCCTGAATATCCTACAGGCTTAGTCGGCGTTTTGTTCTCGCCCGCCGTACCTCCACCGACGGAGTGTCGCCGGGCCAGCCGATGTCTCTTTGACAGCCCTTATCGGCGTCCGAGCTGCCGCACCTCGACATTATGGCGCCGATCCCCAACCCATCGAGGAGAGGTCAGAGTCGACGTGGCCTGCCTTAATTAGGCGGCCAGTGCGAACTCAGATTCGCCAGTTACTTTTCGCCACCTGTTTTACGAGGGCGATGGCTACCTCGGCCTGCAATCCAGATTCAACCTTCCCTGTCGAACCCTTTCGTCCCCAACTGGCATCTGGCGAACCCAATTCATTATACCATACCATGACCGCTGTCAACGGCTAGCCGCGACGCCGCAGGGCTCGCCGCATCTCGCGCTCCGCCTCCCGCTGGGCGATGACCTGGCGGCGGTCGTACCGGCGGCGGCCGCGAGCCAGGGCCAGCTCCACCTTGGCCCGCCCGCTCTTGAGGTAAAGGCGCAGGGGCACAAGCGTCAGGCCTTTCTCCTCCACCTCTCGCGCCAGCTCAACGATCTGCTTTCGATGGAGAAGGAGCTTGCGGCGGCGGCCGGGCTCGTGGTTGAAGCGGCCGGCAGCAGGGTAGGGCCCTATGTGAGCGCCCACCAGCCACATCTCGCCTCGCTCCGGGCGGGCGTAGGCATCGCGCAGGTTCACCCGCCCATCACGGATGGCCTTGATCTCCGTGCCGGTAAGGGCGATCCCAGCCTCCAGCCTCTCCAGGATGTGGTAGTCGTGCTGGGCCTTGCGGTTAACAGTGATCGTCTTTTCGGCCACCGCTCGCTCACCACCATCCTCAGGGGACCGCCGCCTGGATGGCTCCCCTCAGATAGTCGATAGCGGCGAAGAGCTGGACGTCGCGCCGCAGTTCGATGTCCTCGTCAGTGGGCACTACCTCGATGTCCGGCGCCAGGCCGATCGCCTCGATCTGCTCCCCGCTGGGAGTGAGCCAGCGGGCGATGGTGATGTAGAGGGCGCCGCTGTCAGAGAGCTCACGCAGGTGGTTCACCGATCCCTTGCCGAAGGTGGTGCTACCGATGAGGACGGCTCGGCCGTTGTCCCGCACGGCCGCCGCCAGCACCTCCGCGCCGCTGGCGCTGCCCCTGCCAACCAGCACCACCAAGGGGATCTCCTCACCCTCGTCGCCGCCGTCCGCCCGCTCCACCACCTCGTTGCCTTCCTTGTCCACCTGGATGATGATAATGCCACTGTCCAGGAAGAGGTCGGCTACCTCCACCGTGGCGCTCAGGCCCCCGCCGGGGTTGCGCCGCAGGTCGAGGATAAGCCCTCTGTAGCCCTTCTCCTCGATGTCGCTGATAACAACCTCAAGGGCGTCAACCGTCTCCTCACTGATCTGCTGTAACTCGACATAAGCTATATCATCCACGGGGTTGCCCTCGGCATCCTCAACTTCGTGGGTGAAGACGGTAGGGATGGTGATGGTGGCGCGGGTGATGGTGATGTCCTCGGTCTCACCGTTTTCGTGAAGCACGCGCAGGGTCACCTCGCTGCCCTGAGGCCCGCGAATACGGCGAACGGCCTGGCCCACTGTCCAGCCAGCGGTGGATTCGCCGTCTACCGCCAGGATGACATCGCCA
>DAOUDQ010000286.1:0-8022 GCA_034431045.1 Dehalococcoidia bacterium
CGAGAAGGCTGGCTATCCTGTGAGGGAGGTCCCAGTGCGCTGGCTGGAGGACCCCGACACGCGGGTGAACATCCGCAAGACTGTATGGGAGGACATTCGCGGGCTGGCGCGGCTGCGCCTGCGACGGCCCTGGCGAGCGGTTAAGGCCAGGCCATGAAGCCCCTCCCTCCGTAGCAGCGCACTCCCAGGGGAGCGAGGGTAGTGACTGAGAATGTTCCCTTCGACGTCGCCATCATCGGCGGCGGCCCCGGCGGGTATGTAGCCGCCATTAGGGCCGCCCAGCTAGGGGCGCGGGTGGCCCTGGTGGAGAAGGACCGCCTCGGTGGCACTTGCCTTCATCGGGGCTGCATTCCTACCAAAGCCCTCCTTCGCAGCGCCGAAGCCCTGCTGGAATCGAAGGGTGCTGCTACCTTGGGCGTGGCGGTGAAGGACGCCGCCATCGACTTCCGAGCGATGATGGCCTGGAAGGAGCGAGCGGTGGCCCAACAGGCGGGCGGACTGGAGAAGCTGATCGCCTGGCGGAAGATCGCCGTGTTCCGGGGCGAGGGGCGACTAGTTGGCCCAGGTTCCATCAAGGTCGGGGACGAGCTTGTGGCCGCTGGCAAGATAATCATCGCCACCGGCTCCTCGCCAATTCGTCTGCCCATTCCTGGCTCCAGCCTGCCCGGCGTCCTCACCAGCGACCAGATCCTGGAGCTTAGGGAGATGCCCGAGAGTCTGGTGGTCATCGGGGCTGGGGTGGTGGGCTGTGAGTTCGCCTCCATCTTTTCCGCCCTGGGGGCCCGCGTGACCACCCTTGAGGTCCTGCCCCGCATCCTGCCCGCGGTAGACGAGGAGATCGCCCGGCGCTTCCACCAGATTCTGCGCAGCCAGGGCGTGACCATCCACACCAACGCCTCCCTTCAAGAGATCAGGGCCGAGGGCGAGCGGCTGCGGCTGCTTTTCGGCCTGGGCGAGGAGCAGCAGGAGGTGGTGGCGGATAGGGTGCTGATGGCGGTGGGACGCCGGCCGTGCAGCGATGCCCTGGAAGAGGCTGGCCTAGTCCTCAGGGGCGGCTCGGTGGCAGTCAACGAGCGCCTGGAGACCAGTGTCGAGAACGTCTACGCCGCTGGCGATGTACTAGGGCTCTACATGCTAGCCCATGTCGCCTCCTATCAGGGGATCGTCGCTGCCGAGAATGCCCTGGGCGGCCGCCGCCAGGCCGACTATCGAGCCGTGCCCACCTGTGTGTACACCCTGCCGGAGATAGCCAGCGTCGGCCTACGCGAGGAGGAGGCCCGCGCCCAGGGCGTCTCCTATAAGGTGAGCCGTTTCCCCTTCTCGGCCCTGGCGCGGGCTCAGCTCTTGGGGCAGCCGTTGGGGCTGGTGAAACTCGTCTGTGCGGAACCCTCAGGCCGCCTGCTAGGGGTGCACATCCTGGGGCCCAGAGCCACTGACATCATCGGCGAGGGCGTACTGGCGCTGCGAATGGGGGCAACCGCTCAGGATCTGGCCCACACCGTGCACGTCCACCCCAGCCTGTCCGAGGCCATCTACGAGGCGGCCTGGGGCATCATCGATAGCCCCTTCCACCTGCGGCGCCTCTAGGTTCGAATCCGCGGTCGTGGGGCTTGCGGGCAGAGGGACAATGGGCTAAGATGTTCGCGCCGCAGGGGGCGGCCATCTTTTTAAGTGCTGGGAGCGGGCGTTCGATGTCCAGGGAACTGAGTGTAGCGATCGTGGGGGCCACCGGCCTGGTGGGCCAAGAGCTCATCAGATTGCTCTCTCAGCGCCACTTCCCCATTAAGTCCCTGCGATTGCTAGCCTCCCCTCGCTCGGCGGGGAAGAAATTGCTGGTAGGGAACCAAGAGATAGAGGTGCAGGAGACCACCCACAACTCCTTTACCGGGGCGGATATCGCCTTCTTCGAGGCCACCACTGAGATATCGCGGAGTCTGGTGCCAGCGGCCGTCAGCGCGGGGGCGGTAGTCATTGACGACAGCCCCGTCTGGCGGATGGAGCCCGATGTGCCACTGGTGGTGCCTGAGGTGAACAGCGGCGACCTGGAGCAACATCGGGGCGTTATCGCCATCCCCAACTCCTCCACCACACCCATAGCCTTGACCCTCTGGCCGATCCATCGCGTCAACCCCATCACGCACGTCATCGTCGATACCTACCAAGCGGTCTCCGCTACCGGCGCCCGCGCTGTGGGCGAGCTGACAGAGCAGGCACGGGCGGTGCTGGACGGCAAGAACGCCACGCCTCACGTCTATCCCCATCAGATCGCCTTCAACCTCCTGCCGGAGATCGATGTCTTCCTGGACAACGGCTACACCAAAGAAGAGTGGAAGATGGTTCAGGAGACGCGCAAGATCATGCACGAACCCGACCTTTCGGTCTCGGCCACCTGCGTGCGGGTGCCGGTGTTCGTCGGTCATAGCGCGGCGGTACACGTGGAGCTGAGCCACCCCATGTCGGCGGACGAGATACGGAACATCCTCCGGGAGGCGCCAGGGATCACCGTTCAGGACGAGCCCAGTATCAGCCTCTACCCTCAGCCCTGGACGGCCGCCGGCCGCGACGACACCTTCGTGGGACGCCTCCGCCAGGATGCTTCCCATCCCAATGGCTTCGCCATGTGGGTGGTGTCCGACAACCTGCGCAAGGGGGCGGCCCTCAACTCCATCCAGATCGCCGAGGAACTGATTGCGCGCAACCTGATATAGGGGAGGTTTGCGATGACGGAGCTGGGACGACTGCTGACGGCTATGGTCACCCCCTTCGATGATCGGGGGGGTGTCGACTACGCGCAGGCCAAGCGTCTTGCCGGCGCCCTCCTCGACTCGGGGAGCGATGGCGTGGTGATAGGCGGCACCACGGGCGAGGCACCGACCCTCTCCCACGAGGAGAAGCTACGGATATTCGCTGAGGTGAAGGCGGCGGTGGACGGCCGCGGTGCGATCGTCGCCGGCACCGGCACCTACAATACCGCCGAGAGCATCGAGCTCTCCCGCGAGGCGGAAAAGGTGGGCGTGGACGGCCTGCTTCTCACGGTGCCCTACTACAATCGCCCCACCCAGGAAGGGCTATTCCTCCACTTCGAGGCCATCGCCAAGAGCACCAGCCTTCCCTGCATCCTCTACAACATCCCCGGCCGCACCGGCACCAACATGACGACGGAGACGACGCTGCGCCTATCGCGCATCCCTAACATCGTGGGGGTGAAGGAGGCCAGCAGCAACTTCGGCCAGACCGCCGCCATCATTCAGGGCGCCCGCGAGGGCTTCCGCGTCTGGAGCGGCAACGACGGCGACACCCTGCTGATTCTTACCCTGGGCGGCTACGGGGTGATCTGCGTCATCTCCCACCTGACCGGCCTCCAGATGAGACAGCTCATCGAGAGCTCCCTGGCCGGCCGCACAGAGGAGGCGGCGAGGATTCATCGCAGGCTGTTGCCTCTCAACAACGCCCTCATGACCCTGGCCAGCAACCCTATTCCCATAAAGTACGCCCTCAACCAGATTGGCTTCCGGGTGGGCCCGCCCCGTCTGCCCCTGTGCGAGCCCGACCAGGCGACGGGCGAGAAGATCATGGCCGAGGTGCGCCGCCACCACGTCGACCTGCCGGTGGCGGTGTAAGCGGCCCGCCGGATGTCAACCTGTCAGCGGCCACAATGAGTCCCCGGCAGGCCCCTCAAAACCCGCTCGTCCTGAGCCTGTCGAAGGACGGGCACCCCCGCCCATGGTTCGACGGGGCTCACCATGAGCGGGGGTGCTGGAGGTGAAGGCGGAGAGAGCCTCAGATGATGGGGTTGATGATGATGGCCTGCTCGCGCTCGGGGCCCACCGACACCAGGTCTATCGGGCAGCCCACAAGCTCCTGGATGCGCTGGACGTAGGCCCTGGCCTGGGGCGGCAGGCCCTCGAAGGCGCGGATTTCCTTGGTGTCCTTCTGCCAGCCGGGTAGCTCCTCATAGATGGGCTCCACCCGCAGGAGGGCCCTAGTGGCGCTGGGGAAGGTCTTAGTAACGCTGCCATCCAGACGATAGGCGGTGCACACCTTGATGGTGGGATACCGGTCGAGGACGTCCAGGCGGGTCATGGCCACCGAGGTCAGGCCATTGAGGCGAACGGTATAGCGGCTGGCCACGGCATCGAACCAGCCGCAGCGGCGGGGCCGACCGGTGGTGGCGCCGTACTCATGCCCTCGCTCGCGCAGGATGTCGCCCTCCTCGCCCAGGAGCTCAGTGGGCATAGGACCGTTGCCCACGCGCGTCTGATAGGCCTTGTAGACGCCCACCACCTTCGATATCTGCGTGGGCCCAATGCCGATGCCGATGCCAGCCCCCGCGGCCAGAGAGGAGGGCACCGAAGAGGTCACAAACTCGTAGGTGCCAGCGTCGAGGTCGAGAAGGCCGCCTTGCGCCCCCTCCAGGAGGACCGTCTCGCCCCGCTCCAACGCGTCCTGCACCAGCTCCGCCGTTTCAGTGACGAAGGGGGCGATCTTGGCGCCATACTCCGTGTAGGTGGAATAGACCTCCTCGAAGGACAGGGGCTCGGCTCCGTACAGCTTCTCCAGGAAGGCATTCTTGTAGGGCAGGGCGAAGGACAGGCGCTCGCGGAAGGCCTCCGGGTCGATGAGATCAGCCATGCGGATGCCAGCGCGGAATACCTTGTCGGCGAAGCAGGGCCCCACGCCGCGAGCGGTCGTGCCGATGGCTGCCTTGCCCCGCAACTCCTCATCCAGGCGGTCGATCATGAGGTGCCAGGGCATGATGATGTGGCAGCGGCTACTGACGTGCAGCTTCTCGACGCTCACCCCCCGCGACTGCAGATCTTGGATCTCCTCCAGGAGGATCTTTGGGTCGATGACCACGCCGTTGCCGGTGACGCATACCTTGTCGGGGTAGAAGATGCCCGCTGGCACTAGGTGAAGTCGGGTCTCGCCGAATTCGTTGACTACGGTATGGCCGGCGTTGTTGCCCGCCGAGTAGCGGGCCACGACGTGGGCCTTGCGGGCGATGAGGTCCACCACCCGGCCCTTACCTTCGTCTCCCCACTGACCGCCGACGACAATGATTGCTGGCATAACTTTCCGCCAGTGGCCGATGAGCTTCTAGCCTAAAGGCCCCTGGCGGCTCCTCTCCTTTCGTCTTGTTTCCTGCCCGCGGCGAGTATAGCAAGAAAGGAAAGCCATTGCAAAGGGGCGAGACTCTCAATGAGCATGAGCGAACGGAACGCTACTGCCAGTCTTGATATCTGAGCCAGGGTTTCCCCCGGCTTGCCGGGGCCGTAGAGGAAAGGAGGGGGCTTGCTTCTAGATGGCGTCCTTGAGGGTAGCCAGGAACTCGGCGTTGTTCTGGGTCCTGCTCAGCCGGTCGAGGATCAGTTGGGTGGCGTCCTTGCCGCCACCAGCATCGGCACTCACCAGAGCGAGCATCCGCCGCAGGAGGATCACCTGCCTGTAGGTGTCGGAATCGAAGAGAAGGTCATCGCGGCGGGTGCTGCTCCGCTCCACGGCAATGGCCGGAAAGATATGCTTCTCAGCGAGGCGTCGATCGAGATGTATCTCCATGTTGCCGGTGCCCTTGAACTCCTCGTAGATCACCTCGTCCATGCGGCTGCCGGTGTCGACCAGGCAGGTGGCAATGATAGTGAGGCTGCCGCCCTCCTCGGTGTTGCGGGCAGCGCCAAAGAAGCGCTTGGAGGGATGAAGCGATGCCGGGTCGATACCGCCCGACAGGGTGCGACCGCTGGGAGGCACGGCCAGGTTGTAGGCGCGGGTGAGGCGAGTGATGCCGTCCAGCAGGACGACCACGTGCTTGCCGCACTCCACCAGCCGCTTCGCCCGCTCCAGGCCCATCTCTGCCACCCGCGTCTGATCCTCCACGGCATCGTCGAAGGTAGCAGCGACGACCTCCGCCTCCGTCACCGTGCGCCGCCAGTCGGTCACCTCCTCCGGCCGCTCGCCGATGAGAAGGACCATCACATGAATATCCTCGTAGTTAGTGATGGTGGCCCTGGCGATGCTCTTGAGGAGCATCGTCTTGCCCGCCTTGGGTGGCGAGACGATCATTCCCCGCTGGCCGTGACCGATGGGAGCCACCAGGTTCACCAGGCGAGCCGACAGCGCCTTCGGATTAGTCTCCAGATTGATCAGCTTGTTGGGGAAGATAGGCGTAAGGGAGCCGAAGTGAGGCCGAGCTCTAGCTATCTCGGGGTCAATACTGTTGATCGCCTCCACCCGCAGCAGGCCATAGTACTTCTCGCTGTCCTTGGGCGGCCGCACCTGTCCCGTAACGTAGTCGCCGGTCCTCAGGCCGAAGCGGCGAATCTGGGACTGGGAGACGTACACATCGCCAGCGCCCGGGCGGAGGCCATCGCCCCGCAGAAAGCCGTACCCCTCCTCCACAATCTCCAGGACGCCGCCGGCCAGGAGATTGCCCTGCTGCTCGGCGCGGGCCTGAAGGATGCGAAAGACGAGGTCTTGCTTCCTGAGCCCCGTGTGGCCACTGATGCCCAGATCCTTGGCCACATCCATCAGCTCTTCGCGGGTTTTAGCCTCCAGTTCGGCCAGGTTCATCGTGGTCTCCTGCGTAGCTTGGTCTCGCGAACGTCGCTCAAACAATGGGGAGATATGATACCGTACAACAGAGGCATTGTCAGGATACTACAAGTACCGCTGCTACGCAAGTGCCTGACTCGGCCAGAACTGAGCCATCACCCCAGGCCGATAAGCTTGTCCAGCCCCACTACCAGCTCCTGACGGTTCATCACCTCTTTGATCGCCAAGAGCACACCGGGCATGAACGACTCCCGGCTGGTGGTATCGTGGCGAATGGTGAGGGTCTGCCCCAGGGTGCCCAGAATGACCTCCTGATGGGCCACCAGCCCCGGCAGCCGCACACTGTGGATGGTAATGCCGTCAACAACGCCGCCGCGCGTGCCCGCCAGCGTTTGTTTCGCCGTGGGGGGATGCTCGAAAGGGCGCCCGCGAGCGGCAAGCATCGCCCGGGCGGTAGCCAGAGCCGTGCCGGAGGGAGCATCGACCTTCTTCTCATGGTGCAGCTCGATGATCTCGGCGTAGTCGAAGTGGCAGGCCGCCAGCTTGGCCAGGTGCATCATGAGCACGGCACCGAGGGCAAAATTGGCCCCAACCACCGCTCCCAGCTCCCTCTGGCGGCACTCTCGCTCCAGTTCTGCCAGAAACTCATCGGAGAGACCAGAGGTGCCGATGACAAGACGAGCCCCTACGTCTAGAGCAGCGCACGCCGCGATGGGCGTCCACTCAGCATTGCTGAAGTCGACAACCACCTCCGGGCGGACCCGAGCCAACAGAGCAGCCGCGTCGGCCGCCAGGGGCACCAAACCGGAGCTGTCGGGAAGGGAGAAGAACTCCTCGGAGGAGAACTTCTCCAGCACACCCACCGGCTCCATGTCGGGGTCTCGGCAGACGGCCAGCAGAACCTCCCGTCCCATATTGCCGCTGCCGCTGACCACTACCCTGATGGCCACCTAGAATGCCTCCCCGATGCGAGATCGAGGCCTGCCCTACTAGCGCCTGCCCTGGGACGGACGAGGCGGCGGAGGCGGGCCCGGCGGCCCGCTCGGCCTGCTCGGCCCGCTCGGCCCGCGCCGGTCATCCCAGGGTCGACCCTCCCGCGGCCGCCTGTCCCTGAAGCCTCCACCACCCTGACGCCGCGGCGGTGGCCGACCATCGCCGCGAGTCCTCCTGCCGGAACCGCCACTGGGCGGGCCGACGCCGCCTCGCATGGGGACTCGTTCTCGCTCCCGCCCTCCACGGGCAGCAGGCCGCGGCTCCAGCCTCGGTTCCGGCGCACCCTCCAACACCGCTCGCCGCGACAGGTTGATGCGCCCCATCTGGTCCACCTCGATCACCATAACCATGATCTCATCGCCAACCCGCACCACTTCGTCAGGCCGGTAAACACGATACTCGGCCAGGTCAGGCAAGCGCACCAGCCCTTCCTTGCCAGGCAGGATCTCCACGAAGGCACCAAAGGACGTCAGGCGAGTGACT
>DAOUDQ010000287.1:0-3204 GCA_034431045.1 Dehalococcoidia bacterium
TCGTGAAAAGCGATGCCCACCAGCAGGGCACTCACCACAGCCCCAAAGAAAACAAAAAAGGCCGTCTGGCTGCCCTGCAGAAGGTCTAGATAGGCAAAAATCAACGCCCAGCTCCCCCTACCACGAGATCATCATAGCATAGCGCTGATTGGCGGGGAAAGACGCCCCTGAGCGCCCCTCATCGCCTCAGGCTGGCGAACCCATTGGCGCTATACAGCCAAGTTCGGTATACTGTGGCTATCAGAGGACTGCATTCCTGACAATGGTCCCGTAAGTGGGAGCACTACAGTGGCGCCGCTGCTAGAGGTACAGGAAGTAGGCAAAAGCTTCGACGGGGTGAAAGCCCTCAACGGCTGCTCTCTTCAGGTATCCGAGGGCACAATCACCGGCCTTATCGGGCCCAATGGCGCCGGCAAGACCACCCTCTTCAACCTGGTCACCGGCTTCATGAAGCCCACCGCCGGCAGGATCTTCTTCAAGGGAGAGCGGATTGATGGCCTTCCCCCTCACAAGGTATTCAAGAGGGGAATCGTCCGCACATTTCAGGTGCCGCGGGAACTCAAGTGGATGAGCGTCTTGGAGAACCTGATGCTGGTGCCTGGCGAGCAGCTGGGCGAGAAGCTCTGGGGCCCCTGGTTCTTGCCCTTCCTAGTGCGGAGGGAGGAGCGGACAATCCAGGAGAAGGCGCTGGCGGTGCTGGAGTTCGTCGACCTGTGGCACATGCGCAACGAGTTCGCTGCAAACCTCTCCTCGGGGCAAAAGAAGCTTCTGGAGCTGGCCCGCACTCTCATGTGCGACCCCCAGTTTGTCCTCCTGGACGAGCCGGGGGCAGGGGTCAACCCTACCCTCATGAAGCGCCTGGTGGCCTCCATCGAGGAGCTGTGCTACGAGAAGGGGATCACCTTCTTCATCATCGAGCACGACATGGACTTGGTGACCCGGCTGTGCAACCCGGTCATCGTCTTGGGCGAGGGTGAGAAGATCGCCGAAGGCATGCCTGAAGAGATCAAGGCCGACGAGCGGGTCCTGGAGGCGTATCTAGGAGGGCAATATCAGTGACCGTACTAGAGGCCCGCGAGGTGGTGTCAGGCTACGGGGAGGTGGAGATCCTGCATGGTGTCTCCATCAGGGTGGAGGAAGGAGAGATTGTCACCATCATCGGGCCCAATGGGGCAGGGAAGTCCACCCTTCTGAAGACCGTCTTCGGCCTGCTTCCCTGTAAGCGCGGCAGGGTTTTCTTCGGCGGCGAGGATGTAACCGGCCGATCTCCCCAGGTCATGGTGCGCAAAGGGATGTGCTACGTGCCCCAGTCCGACAACATCTTCCCCACGCTCACCGTCCAGGAGAACCTGGAGATGGGAGCCTTCATCCGCCGCGACAACTACCGCCCAAAGATCGAAGAAGTCCTGGCCCTCTTCCCCGACGTGATGGAACGGCGCCACACCCGGGCAGGGAAGCTATCGGGGGGGCAGCGGCAAATGCTGGCCCTCGCCCGCGCCCTGGTGCTCGATCCTAGCATTCTCCTCCTTGATGAGCCCTCGGCCAGCCTCGCTCCCAACATGGTGGATTTGGTCTTCGCCAAGATCCTGGATATAAATCGCTCCGGCGTGGCAATCGTTATGGTGGAGCAAAACGCCAGAGGGTCGTTGAAGCTATCTCACAGAGGATACGTTCTGGCCATGGGGCAGAACCGTCTGGAGGGTAGCGGCGAAAGCCTGCTGAACAACGAAGAGATGGGAAGAGCCTACCTAGGGGGTTGAGGAAGGCTCTTATGGTCCAACCCATCGCAGGCGCCGCGCAACTGGTGGAGAGAGCGCGGCACTTCTTTTCCGCTCTGCCCGATACCATCATAGCCACAGCCGTATGGCTGATCTTCGCAGCTCTGGTAATATGGGCAGTCACCTCTGATGCCCAACTTGTTGTAATAGGGATCATCGTGGGCAGCATTCTCGCCCTGGGCGCCATCGGCCTTACCCTCATCTACGGCATCATGAAATTCGCCAACTTCGCCCACGGCGACACGATGATGCTCGGCGCCTACGTGGCCTTCTTTGTCCTAACCGGCCAGGTTGCCCGCACGGCCAGAGAAGATGCCGAGCTTCCCTGGAGCATGGGCTCCCTGCCTGGCGCCCTCGACCATATTGGCGAGCTCACTTTCGGCTACGGCCTCATTATCGGTGCCGCCGTTGCCGCGGTGGTGATCGCTTTGCTCGCTGTAGGATTGGACCGCCTCATCTACCGTCCCCTACGCCAGCGCGGCAGTAGCATTGTCGTCTTTGCCGTCGCCTCCATAGGCACAGCCATGATCCTCCGCGCCCTCATGCTCATCATCTGGGGACCGGACCCGCGCGTGTACGTGCCGGGCATCCACCCGGGCGAGAAGTTCGACCTGGGCTTTACCACCATCACCCTCAAGGCGGACCAGATCTTCATGTTTGCCGTGGCCGTCGTCCTGACGGCCCTCGTCTATCTCCTCCTCTTCCGCAGCAAACTGGGCAAGGCCATGCGCGCTGTAGCCGATAACCCCGACCTGGCGCGTGTCTCCGGCATCGATACGGAGCAGGTGTTCACCTGGACCTGGGCTATAGGTGGCGCCCTGGTGGCGGTAGCCGGGGTGCTCCTGGCTCTCCAGGCCCAGCTTAACCCCAACCTGGGCTTCTTTCTCCTCCTGCCCCTGTTTGCCTCAACTATCCTGGGGGGAATCGGCAGTCCCCAGGGCGCCCTGGCAGGGGCGATGATCGTGGGCATCAGCCAGGAGGTGTCCGTCGGGATAGACCTTTCCATAGCGGGCACAGGTATCCTGCCACTGGCACCCGCCTACAAGTTTTCAGTGGCCGTAGTGATCATGATCTTCATGCTCCTGCTACGGCCTCAGGGCCTGTTTGGAGCCAAGGCGTGATGAAGGCTGAGAGGCTCCTGACACCGCTGTCCTTTCTGGCGATAACGGCTGCTGTCGTCATAATGCCGGCGGAGCGCTCGGGCTGGAACTTCGACAGCGTTATCAGCTTCCTGACGGCATTCGCCACAACCGTGGCCATCTTCGCCTTGATTAGCCTGGGCCTCAACGTCCAGTGGGGGTACACCGGCGTTTTCAACTTCGGGATCGCCGGCTTCTTCATGGTCGGCGCCTACACGGCCGCCATCTTCACCAAGCCTCCCGCTGAGAGCGAATTCGTCCGGTACATTGGCGGCTTCGGCGACAGG
>DAOUDQ010000288.1:0-5337 GCA_034431045.1 Dehalococcoidia bacterium
GGCGGAATAGAGGCCGCCGCCGGCGAAGTCGGCGATGATGTTCAAGGGGATGGCCGGTGGCGTGCCCGGCCAGCCGATCATCCCCAGAGCACCAGCGATGGAGATGTAGTTGATGTCGTGGCCCACCAGGCCGGCGTAGGGGCCGCTCTGCCCGTAGCCCGAAAGTGAACAATAGACGATGCGCGGGTTGATCCGGCTCAACGTGTCGTAGTCGACCCCGAGCCGCTTCACCACGCCGGGGCGGAAGCCCTCCAGCACCACGTCGGCCGTCTCAGTCAGCTTGTAGAAGACCTGGCGAGCGGCGTCATTCTTGAGATCGAGAGCGATGCTGCGCTTGTTGCGGCTGAGGGCGTTGAAAGCCATGGCCCGCTCGCTGGCGTCGCGCTCGAGCATACGGGCCTTCGCGCCACCGCGACCGTCCAGCGGCTGCTCGACAAGCAGGACATCGGCCCCGAGGTCGGCCAGGAGCATCGAGCAGTAGGGCCCGGGAGCCAGGCGCGACAGGTCGAGAACGCGAATTCCCTCCAGGGCCAGCATGAGCAGCACCTCCCTATCACATAAGAAAGAAGGCGAAGATTCAGCCGCATGATGGCCCAGCCTGGAAACTGTGTCAAGCTTGCCGGCGGGACAGTCGGCTTGCCCTGGGCGGCGGTCTTTGCTAGCATATGCGTACGGAGTGGGGCTGTAGTTCAGAGGGAGAACGTTTGTCTGGCAGACAAAAGGTCGGGGGTTCGAGTCCCCCCAGCTCCACCAACTCTCGTTTTACATGGCAAACGCTGAGAACAGGAGTAGTAAGCGCGTCTTCCTCGCCAGAGAGCTGACGGGGGCTGCGAGTCAGCAACGGGGAATGCGCCGAACTCGCCTGGGAGCAGCGCCGGCGAAGGGTCAGTAGCCGGCGACGGGCAGCGCCCGTTACCGCGCCCCCGAGCGTCCGTCTGTTGCATGGCGGAAAGCAGGGGGGTACCGCGGAGAGGCCCTCCGTCCCTGTGGGCGGGGGGTCTTGGCTATGCACAGACGAAGCCCATCGGCGACCAGCTCGCCATCGTCCGCCAGGAGCTGATAGCGCAGAGGACCCCAACCAGGAGGGGACAGAGAATGACCGATAGGTACAACCCGTCGGAGATCGAGAAGAAGTGGCAGAGGAAGTGGGACGAGGACGGCCTCTACGACTCGCCGGATGACGACCCTCGCCCCAAGTGGTACCTCCTCACCATGCTCCCCTACACCTCCGGCGACCTGCACATCGGCCACTGGTACCCCATGGCCCCCTCCGATGTGGCCGCTCGCTATAAGCGAATGCAGGGCTACAACGTCCTCTTCCCCATGGGCTTCGATGCCTTCGGCCTGCCCGCCGAGAACGCCGCCATCAAGCAGAACATCCACCCCTACAAGTGGACTATGGACAACATCCAGCGCATGCGCCAGCAGCTCAAGTCGATGGGGGCGATGTTCGACTGGCGCCGCGAGGCCAGCACCTGCGACCCCGAGTACTACCGCTGGACCCAGTGGTTGTTCCTGAAGTTCTACGAGAAGGGGCTGGCCTACCGGGCCAGGGCCCCCGCCAACTGGTGCCCCTCCTGCCAGACGGTGCTGGCCAACGAGCAGGTGCTCCCCACCGGCGACTGCGAGCGCTGCGGCACGCCTGTCAGCCGCCGCGACCTCGAGCAGTGGTTCTTCCGCATAACCAAGTACGCCGACGAGCTCCTCGACCACAGCCAGATCCAGTGGCCGGAGCGAGTGGTTACCATGCAGAAGAACTGGATCGGCCGCAGCGAGGGGGTAGAGATCGCCTTCGGGCTGGACGTGCCCGGCGTGGACCAGAAGGAGATCCGCGTCTTCACCACCCGCCCCGACACTGTCTACGGCGTTACCTTCATGGTGCTAGCGCCCGAGCACCCCCTGGTGGACAAGCTGACCACCCCCGACCGGCGAGCGGAGGTAGAGGCCTACGTGGCCCAGGCCCGCCGCCTCAGCGAGATCCAGCGCCTGTCCACCGAGAAGGAGAAGACAGGCGTCTTCGTTGGCTCCTACTGCAAGAATCTGCTGTCCGGCCAGGAAGTTCCCCTGTGGATCGCTGACTACGCCCTGCTGACCTATGGCACCGGCATCGTCATGGGGGTGCCCGCCCATGACCAGCGCGACTTCGACTTCGCCAAGAAGTATGACATTCCCATCATCGTGGTCATTGCCCCGCCCGACTGGCAGGGCCAAGAGCTCACAGAGGCCTACGTCGGCCAGGGCCCCATGGTCAACTCCGGCCCCTTCGACCGCACCCCCAGCCATAAGGGCTACGATGCCGTTGCTGATTATGTCGAGTCCAAGGGCTGGGGCGGCCGAAAGGTGGGCTACCGCCTGCGCGACTGGCTCATCTCCCGCCAGCGCTACTGGGGCTGCCCCATCCCCATCGTCTACTGCCATCGCTGTGGCACCGTCCCCGTGCCCGAAGAGAACCTGCCCGTCCTCCTGCCCGAGGACGCCGAGTTCAAGCCCACCGGCGAGTCGCCCCTGGCCAGCCATCAGGGGTTCGTCAACACCATCTGCCCCCGCTGCCAGGGGCCGGCCCGGCGGGAGACGGACACCATGGACACCTTCATGGACTCCAACTGGTACTTTATCCGCTACCTCGACCCCCACTACAATGAGGGGCCGGTGGACCCGGCGCTGGCCAAGAAGTGGCTGCCCGTCGATCAGTACACCGGCGGCGCTGAGCATGCCGTCATGCATCTGCTGTATGCCCGCTTCTTCTGGAAGGTAGCCCGCGACCTGGGGATCGTGCCGGGGGACGAGCCCTTCCTGCGGCTATTCAATCAGGGGCACATCATCGTCGAGCGGGCCAAGATGAGCAAGTCGCGGGGCAACGTCATCACCCCCGACGAGTATGTGGCTCGCCTGGGGGCCGATACGGTGCGCTGCTACCTGATGTTCATGGGCCCCTGGGAGCACGGCGGCGAGTGGGACGATTCGGGCACCTTCGGCATCCACCGCTGGCTGAATCGCGTCTGGGGTCTGATCCTGGGCGGCGCCCCCAGCGACGGCGCCGACCCCGCAGCCACCCACCAGCTCCGCCACGTCACCCACAAGACCATCCGGCGGGTGACGGAGGACATAGAGCGCTTCCGCTTCAACACCATGCTGGCCGCCCTCATGGAGTACTCCAACCTCCTGACTAAGGCCCGGGCGTCGGGCCGGGTGGATGCCAGCGCCTGGCAGGAGGCTGTGGAGACGCTCCTGCTTTTGATGGCGCCCTCAGCGCCCCATTTCGCCGAGGAGCTGTGGGCCCGCCTGGGCAAGCCCTATAGCATCCACCAGCAGCCCTGGCCGAAGTGGGACGAGGAGCTAGCCAGGGAGGAAGAGATAACCCTGGTGGTGCAGGTGAACGGCAAGGTGCGCGACCGCCTTCAGGTGCCGGCGGACATCGACGAGGCGCGGGCCAAGGAGCTGGCCCTGGCCAGCCAGCGGGTGCAAGCTCACATCGACGGCAAGCGAGTGGAGCGCATCATCTACGTGCCGGGCAAGCTGGTGAACGTGGTAGTGCGCTAGGCCTTACCGCCCCCGCTGTTCCATCGTCTCGATGCCCTTGCGGACAGCGTTGAGGAAATTGTTGAGCTGCGTCTCCAGTCGTCGCAGGGTTTGCTGAGCGTAGAGGTCGGCCTCCTCCATCTGCTGCTGGGCGCTCTTCTGGGCTTCATCGAGGCGCTCCCTGGCCTGCGTCTCAGCGTCTCGCACCAGGGCCTGGGCCCGCTCCTCCCCTTCGCGGGCGATCTGCTGGGCCTGCTCCTCCGCCGCCTTCACCACCGCCTCGTCCTTCAGGCGCTCCCCCAGCTCTGCCTGCGCCCTGGCGATAATACGGGCCGCCTCCTCTTGAGCCTGGGCCAGCGCTTCCTCCTGCTTCTGTAGGACCTCGCGTGCCCCGCGGATGTCAGCGGGCATCGCCACCCGCATGCGGTCGATGAGGTCGAGCAGGCGCTGGCGATGCACTACCACACCGCTGCCCAGAGGGACGTGGAAGCCTCGGGCTACCAGCTCCTCCAGGCGGTCAATGAGGTACAGGATATCGATGGATTCATTGGCCAAGGATTTTCCCCCTAGCGGGCAAACTTGCGACGAAGGGCTGCGGCCACGTGCGGCGGCACCAAATCGCCCGCATCGTAGCCCAAGCTGGCCACCTCCCGAATCCTGCGACCGCTGACGAACAGGTGCTCCAGGCTGGCCATTAGGTAGACCGACTCCAGCTCCGGCGCCATCTTCTTGTTCATGAGGGCCATGTCGAACTCCGCCTCGAAGTCGGTAAAAGCGCGGATGCCACGCACCAGTACGTTGGCCTTCTCCTGGCGGGCGAACGCCACCACCAGGCCGTTGAACGGCTTGACGGTCACGTTGGGCAGATCCTTCACCGCCTCCTCGAACATCATTACCCGCGCCTCGATGGGGAAAAAAGCGTCGGGCCCATCATATACTGCCACCACCACCCGCTCGAACATGGCGGCGGCGCGTTGGGTGATGTCTAGGTGGCCCTTAGTGACAGGATCGAAGCGACCAGGATAGACAGCGACAGCCAAGTACTCCTCCTATCGGTAGATAGATACGCCAGTATCTCCGTGGCGCTTTCGGCTTGCCAGGGTGAAGGGCCCCCACTGGTCGGCGGGCAGGCAACGCCAGGGGTGCTCCACGACTAGCGTGCTTCCCGGCCTGACCAGAGGCGATCCCGCCAGGCGGGCCACCACCGCTACAGCGCCCTCGTCCTCGTAGGGCGGGTCCATAAGCACCAAGTCGTAGGGCCCCTCCAGACGGTTCAGAGCCTTCTCTACAGGCAGGCAATGCACTTGCCCCCGTTCCTGGAAGCCAGCCAGGGCCAGGTTCTCCCGTATTATGGCACAGGCGGCGCGATCTTGCTCGACGAAGTCGCACCAGCGGGCGCCGCGACTGAGGGCCTCGATGCCCAGAGCACCGCTGCCCGCGTAGAGATCGAGGGCGCGGGTGGAATCGACCCTTAGCGAGGCCAGTATGTCGAAGATGGCCCCCCGCACTAGGTCCGAGGTGGGGCGGAGATGACGCGCGGCTGGCCTCTTGAGCCGCAACCCTTTGGCCTTGCCGGCGATGACTCGCATGGTGCCGCCTATCGCTCCCGCGCCATCAAGGGGTGGCGGTGGGCGTCTCCCCCTCGGGCGTTGGTGTGGCGGTTTCGGTAACCTCAGGCGTGGGGGTCTCGGTCTCCTCTGGTGTAGGCGTGGCCTCAGGCGTGGGGGTCTCGGTCTCCTCCGGTGTGGGCGTGGCCTCAGGCGTGGCCGTCTCGGTCGGGGTTTCAGTAGCCTCGGGCGTGGGAGTGCCGGTGGCTTC
>DAOUDQ010000289.1:0-3777 GCA_034431045.1 Dehalococcoidia bacterium
GGCCGACTCTCAGTCTGGCATGTGGCTGGTGCGGAAGGACCTGCTGGACCGCCTGGAGTTAAAGTCGGATGGCATGCCGCTCTCCGCAGAGCTCAAGATCAAGGCGATACGTCTCGCCAAGGCCTGGCGCGAGGTACCCATCGAGTACCGGCCGCGTGTGGGCCAGGCGAAGCTCCGCGTGTGGCGAGATGGCCTCGACAACATGATAAGCATGCTGAGGCTCAGGTTGGGTCGATGAAGCCGAAAAAAGTCTTGATCCTGGGAGCCGGACCCACAGGTCTGACCACGGCTTACCTTCTGGCGAAGGAAGGGGTGCAGGTAGAGGTTCTCGAGCGGCTCCCCTGGGTGGGCGGGGTATGCAAGACGTTTCAGCACGGCCCATACTCTCTGGATCTCGGTCCTCATCGGTTCACGCCCCACACAGATGAGGTGTATGCGTTTGCCAAGGAGCTCTGCGGTGACGACTTGGTCCTCGTCGACGAGCGCATCTCCTTCTATGTCTTCGGTGGCTACCTGCGCTACCCCATCAGATTCGGCGAGTTCTTACGGCGGATCCCTGCCTGGGAAATAGCCGCTCTCGGCCTGAGCTGGCTCTGGGATTTGGCGCGGAGTGCTTTTCGGCGCGGCGACGACCCGGAGGCATCCTACGAACAGTGGATGCGGGCACGCTTCGGCGGAAGGATGGTGGATATGATCTTCCGCCCCATCGTAGAGAAGACCTGGGGCCTGCCACTCCGTGACTTGTCCTGGCGGTTGGCCCGACAGCGAGTCGCCGTGTCCGGACTAGGGGAGGCAGCCTGGCAAGCTATTACGGGCTCCCGCGGCGAACTTTTCCGCTCTCGGTACTACCCTGAGGGGACGTTCCTCTATCCCCGCAACGGCTTCGGCACCATCACTGACCGTATGGCGGACGGGATCTGTGGCCTGGGCGGCACTATCCGGCTGGAATCGCAGGTGGAGGCAATCCACCTGCCGGAGAGGCATGTGGCTGCCGTTGAGTATTCCCTGAACGGCCGCCACAATACGACGATTGGCGACGCCGTCGTCTCCACCCTGCCAGCGACGCTTTTCCCGTCAATGCTCAGACCAGTGGAGGAGGATCCTGGCTTGCAGGAGGTGCGGGAGGCTGCCGCTCAGCTTCGCTTCCGGAAGCTCATTCTGCTTTACCTCGTGGTAGAGCGGGTGCCGATCTACGAGCAGACCGTCGCCTTCTTTCCCAGCGGCGATTTCATCTTCGGCCGCACCTGGGAACAGGGGAACTTCAGCCGCGAAATGATGCCGGACGAATGCAGCGTTTTTGGTGCCGAGATCACCTGCTGGGAGGATGACGACATCTGGACCGCCGACGACGCCCAGGTCTTCGAACGGGTGATCCCTCAGCTCGAGGCGGCTAGGGTGGTGCGCCGCGACGAGGTGGAAGAGTACTTCACTGTCCGCCTCGACTATGCTTACCCAGTGTTGGATCGCTACTTCGAAAAGCGTTTAAGGGCCGTCGAGGACTATGTTGCAAATATCGAGAATCTTTGGATCAATGGGCGGCCTGGGCTCTTTAGTTACATCAATATTCATCAAGCTATTGAGATGGGCATGGTCGCCGCGCGCCACATCCTGACCTGGAACAAGGCAGCATGGCAGCAGGACCGCGAGAGGTTCTGGGAATACAGGCTCATTGAGTAGCGCGCCAGGGGCAACAGCCACGTCGGTGGAACGCGGTGTCGGGGGCGCTCCTGGCGGAGGGGACGGCGGTACGGACGTGGGACCGAACGGGTCCAGCGTTGGCGGCGGCATGCCGAAGGGCCAGGGATGAGCGGACGCGATCTGCTTCAGCCGAGGGCGCGTAGCCTGGCTGCCGGCGGTCTGGCTGCCATATTGCTCGCCAGTCTCTTCTTCCGGCTCTGGAACGGTCTTGAACGGGCCGGGTTCATGGTCGATGAGCCGGAGAACCTCTGGTACGCTCAGCAGCTATTCGACGGCAAGGAAATGTACGTCGACTTTCCCAACCTGCACCCCCCCTATACGACCTATGTCCTGGCCCCTCTTCAGGCGCTCAGCACCTGGGAGCTTCAGCGAGTGGCTGCTGCCGTGGCTGGCGTTGTCGCCCTGGCGGTGCTCTATTTCATTGCCCGCGGACTGTACGGGAGCCGGTGGGGGCTCGTGCCGGTCGCTCTGATGGCGATCAGCCCTCTGTTCAACCGCTTCGGGATCATGGTCATTCCGGATACGTTTATGCTCCCCGTATTGGTGGCGGCGATGGCCTGCATGTGGCAGGCTCTTCGCTCCAAACAACCGGTGTGGTGGTTTGCGACTGGCTTCTTCGCGGGCTCCGCCGTGTTATTCAAATACACATCTATCACGCTCGTCGTTGTTCTGGGCCTGATCGCGCTGTATCAGGCTATCCGCTTCCGGAAGGATCTATCTCTCCTCCTCTACCTGCTTGGGGGCGCGGTTCATTGGATTTGGCTGTCGTCCGCGTGGAATGTTCGAGCGCTCTGGGACGATACGGTTGCCGAGAATCTGACAGACTACTCGGGATCGTTGGGGGAGCGTTGGTCACTCTTCCTAAACCACATTCTGGCTCCGGATATCGGGCTCTATGCTCTGGCCGCTGTCGGCGGTGTGATTCTCCTAGCCAGGGGTGTTCGGGAACTGGGGACGAGTGAGAGCCGCATCGTCCTCTGGGCCTGCGTGGCTATCGTCCTGGTTGCTTTGGTGATGAACTTCGGGATTGTGAATGATGCCTGGAGCCAGTACTACCTGCCCCTCCTGCCCTGGTTGGCCCTGCTGGCTGTCCTGCCCCTGAGATGGCTGGTCAGCCGCCTGCGAAGCCTGGCCTGGCCGCTCGGCGTGGTGCTCTCGGCTCCCCTGCTGTTCCTGGTCTTCGTCCAGCCGATCGGCGGTAGCTGGTACCCCTTTGAGTCGAACCTGGGAGCACAACTCGAGTTCGCCGATTATGTGCGGGCCATGGACGCTGACACTGTGTGGGAGCCGTGGGTATTCTACGCCTACCTTGGTGACAAGCAGTTCGCTGGAGAAACCCCCGTCTGGAGTCGCGTGGTGATCTCCGGGCGGTTGGAAGAAGCGGACCTGGCTGGGGAGATCGAGGAAGCCGACGCTGTGCTGATTCACCCTGTCTACGAGCCGGCGGTGCGCCGTATTGTGGATCCCATTCTCACTGGGCAGGCAGAGTGGGCGCTTGTTCACGACGGGACTTACGGAACGATGCCCTGGGCTGGCTCACCGCCGCGCTTCTGGTACCCGGGCAGGAGGTGGGAGACCGTCTACTACGAGCTCGAGGCATGGCGACGAGTCGATGTGGTACGGAGCGAGCAGCACGTGGTTCGCCTCGACTTCCGCAACCCGACAGACTACGCGCTGGTGGACATCTTCGTGTGGAACGAGGGGAAGATGACGGCCTACCGCCTCGGCTCGAATTCCCGCCGGGGTCTTGAATACGGTGGCCTGTGGGAGCTGACGGCCGAGGAAGCCTACTTCGTCGGCGACTACGAATATGAGCGCTCGCGGCCACTCCGGGTGAGCGTGGACATCGGGGCAGGAGACGGGATACGAACCCCCGATAACCTGCTTGCAAGCCTTTCGGGAAACTTGGCTGTTTCAGGCACCTTGACGGTTTCTGCGAGGTTCTATGACGACGCCCACTTTGGCACTACTGTCGAACGTCGGTTCAGCGTCGAACGAGAGGGCGACGAATTGCTCCTGGCTGAGGGACGAGGTGTTAGCTGCGAAGAGTGCGACGAGACCACCATCGCTCACCCCGAT
>DAOUDQ010000290.1:0-7035 GCA_034431045.1 Dehalococcoidia bacterium
CCTCATCGCCCGCTTGGCCGAGACCTTTGTCAGGGGCGGCCAGCCGTCTTCCCTTGTCATTGGCATCGGCGACGATGCCGCCGCCTGGAGAGCCAGCGGCGTCCAACTCGTCACCACCGATACGCTGATCGAGGGCATCCACTTCTCCCTGCCATACGTCCCCTGGCGAGACCTTGGCTGGAATGCCCTGGCAGTGAACGTGAGCGACATCGCCGCCATGGGTGGCGTCCCCGAGCAGGCCCTCTTGACCCTGGCCCTGCCGCCCCAGACGGAGGTGGCCGACGTGGACGAGCTTCTGGCCGGGATGCTGGAGGCAAGCAGCGAATACGGCACAGCCATGGTGGGGGGAGACATCGTTGGCTGCAATACGACGATGGTGACGGTTACCCTCATTGGTCGGGCGCTGGTCGATGATCAAGGTCAGCCGCTGCTGATGACCCGCGGCGGTGCCCAGGCCGGCGATGCGGTAGCGGTGACGGGCTACCTGGGCGACTCCGCCGGCGGTCTGCGCATCCTGTTGGGGGAGAGCGCAGGATCGGCAGAGGCCGCCGACTACCTGAAGCGGGCCCATTTGCACCACAGGCCGCCTCTGGCCCTTGGCCAGATGGCGGTCCAAGAAGGTGTGCGAGCGGCCATCGATGTCAGCGACGGCCTCCTCCAGGACCTGGGTCACGTCTGCCAAGCCAGCGGCCTGGGGGCCACCGTCCACGCCCAGAAAATACCGGTCAGCCCTGCCTTGCGGCAGGCCTTCCCCCAGGACAGCCTGGCCCTGGCCTGCGGCGGCGGTGAGGACTACCAGCTCCTGCTGGCGGCGCCGCCAGAGGTCATCGAGCGCGTGGGGGACAAGGCCGAGGTGCCCATCGCTGCCATCGGGGAGATGGTGGCCGACCGTCAGCATCGCATCCGCCTGCTGGGCGAGGACGGCCGGGAGCTGGCCCCGCCACGGGCCGGCTGGGACCACCTGCGAGGGGCAGCGTGGCGACGATAGCGGCATCCTTGACTCTCAAGAGCAAGAGCCCCGCTCAGACGCGGCGCATCGGTGCCCGTCTGGGGCGATTGTTGCAGGCGGGCGACATTGTGCTCCTGTCCGGCGAGCTGGGTTCGGGCAAGACCTGCCTTGTGCAGGGCATCGCCCAGGGCCTGGCGGTGCCCGACCCTGTGACCAGCAAGTCGTTCGTCCTCCTGGGCGAATATCAGGGGCGGCTGACTCTCTACCAC
The DNA here is from genome assembly GCA_034431045.1 of Dehalococcoidia bacterium. Classification (GTDB taxonomy): domain Bacteria; phylum Chloroflexota; class Dehalococcoidia; order SM23-28-2; family SM23-28-2; genus SM23-28-2. The sequence goes on from DAOUDQ010000290.1 coordinate 1,219, forward strand.
GGCGATCTCTACCCCTGGAGGACCCTCTGGAGGCGGAGGAGCTGGCCCTGACCGAATACTGCGCCGAGGGAGCCCTGGTGGTGGAGTGGGCCGACCGGGCCTGGGAGGTCTTCCCGCCCGAGCACCTGCTGGTGAGGCTGGAGATCAGCGGCGCCAGGGAGCGCGACCTGACGCTCGAGGGGCGCGGCGAGCGCTACGAGCGGCTACTGGCGGCCTTCGCCCGCGGCCGGCGCAGGCGGTCATAGGAGGGCAAGGGTGGAGCTGACCATCGATACCGCCTCCGACATGGCCAGCGTGGCCCTATCTCAAGAGGGTGCCCTCCTCGCCGAGCTCACCTGGCGCTGCCCCCGCAACCACTCGGCGGAGCTGCTGCCCACGCTGCAGTACCTCATGCAGCGGGCGGGCGTGGACAAGAGCGACCTTAGGGCCATCTTCGTCTGCACCGGGCCGGGCAGCTACACGGGCCTGAGGGTGGGCGTGAGCACGGCCAAGGGGCTGGCCTTCGCCCTGAGGCTGCCCCTGGTGGGCGTGGGCCGCCTGGAGGTGGACGCCTACCAGCACGCCGACTACCCTGGCCGCGTCTGCTCCATCCATCGGGCTGGCCGGGGCGAGCTGGCGTGGGCCGTCTACGCTCGTGACGCCTCGGGCTGGCGAGAGGTGATATCGCCTCGGCTGTCATCGCTGGATGGACTGCTGGCGGCGGGAAGACGGCGGCTCAAGAGGGCTCTGTTCTGCGGCGAAATATCGGAGGAGCTGGCCGAAAGACTGAGAGAGGCGTTAGGGCGGCAAGCGGCCGTCGCCGAGGCAGCGGCCATGTCGGTACGACGGGCGGGCTTCATTGCCGAGTTGGCCTGGCGGAGGCTGGTCGCCGGCCAGACGGACGATGCCGCCAGCCTCAGGCCAATCTACCTGCGGGAGGCGGTTGTCGCCCGACCGCGCGGCGGCGGTCGCAAGTAAGGAGGAAGCCCCATGGAGCGAACGCTGGTGCTCATCAAGCCGGATGCCATGCAGCGAGGCCTGGCGGGGGAGATCATCGCCCGCCTGGAGCGACGGGGCCTGCGCATCGTCGCCCTGCGCATGCTCCGCATGGACGAAGGCCTGGCTGGCCAGCACTACGCCGCCCACGAGGGGAAAGCCTTCTTCCAGGGTTTGCTCCAGTTCATCACCTCCAGCCCCATCATCGCCGCCGTGTTCGAGGGGAAAAACGCCGTGGAGATAGTGCGCCAGGCCATGGGAGCGACCGACCCCGCCCAGGCGGCGCCGGGCACCATCCGCGGCGACTTGGGCATAGACATCGGCCGCAACTTGGTGCACGGCTCCGACTCTCCGGAGGCCGCCGAGAAGGAGATCCGCCTGTTCTTCCAGCAGGGGGAGATGTTCAGCTACGAGCGCAGCATTGACCCCTGGGTGTTCGAGTAGGACGCTACTGGATGCGCACCACCGGCGTGGCCTGCCGCCACAGGCCTTCCAGGTCGTAGAAGTGGCGCTCGTCGGGGCCGAAGATGTGGACGATGAGGTCGCCCAGGTCCAGGAGCACCCAGCCCGACGCCGGCGCCCCCTCGCGGCCGTAGGGGGTGATGCCGTCCTTGGCCAGCTCCAAGTCGATGGCATCGCAGAGGGCCTGCATCTGGCGAACGGTCTGGGCGCTGGCGATCACGAAGTAGTCAGCGAACATACTGACCTTGCCGATATCCAGGAGGAGGATATCCTCAGCCTGTTTATCGGCGAGGAGATCGACGATTCTGCGAGCGAGGGTTGCCCCTTCCAGATGGCCTCCCACTTCAGTCAACGCTGAGAACATTATAACATAAAGCCTAGCGATGAGTAGGAAGCGAGTGATCGTGGCCATGAGCGGAGGAGTGGACTCCTCCACAGCGGCGGCCCTTCTGCTGCGTCAGGGGTACGAGGTCATCGGTGTGACCATGCACCTGTGGACGCTGGAGAACCTCGATGCGCGGCCGCGTCTTCGCCGCTGCTGCTCGCCACAGGAGATTGAGGACGCCCGCACTGTGTGCGACGGACTGGGCATCCCTCACTACATCCTAGACTTTCAGCGAGAGTTCACCTCATCTGTGGTCGACTACTTCTGCCAGGAGTATCTGCTGGGGCGCACGCCCAACCCCTGCCTGGCCTGCAACCAGCACATCAAGTTTCGACTGCTGCTGCCCAAGGCCTTAGATCTAGACGCCGACTACCTGGCCACCGGCCATTATTGCCGTATCGTAAAGAACGGGCATAGCTACGAACTGTGGCGGGCCAGGGACGAAGCCAAGGATCAGTCCTACGTGCTGTACATGCTGGGCCAGGAGGAGCTAGCGCGGCTGCTCTTCCCCCTGGGCGATTACACAAAGGGGGAGGTGCGCCGAATCGCGGCAGAGATGGGCCTGCCGGTGGCCAGCAAGACCGATAGCACCGATATCTGCTTCCTCCCCTACAGCGACTATCGTCTCTTCCTGGCTGAGCGCTTCCCTCAGCGGCCGGGCGACATCGTAGACAGCAGGGGGTGCATCCTGGGCCGCCATGGGGGCATTGGTGGATACACCGTCGGACAGAGGCGAGGCCTGCCGGCCAGGGGTGGGAGGGAGCCCCTGTACGTCCTGAGCGTGAACCCAGCGACCAACACGGTCATCGCCGGCAGCGAGGACGAGCTCCTGAGTGATGTTCTCTGGGCGGAGAGGCTCTCCTTCGTCTCAGGGCAGGCGCCGCGGAGGCCCCTGGCTGTAGAGGCCAAGATACGCTATCGCAGCCAGGCGGAGCCAGCCCTGCTTACGCTGCACGATGGGCGAGCGGAAGTGCGCTTCGAGCGGCGGCAGCGGGCCATCACCCCCGGCCAGGCGGTGGTCTTCTACCAGGGCCAGAAGGTTCTCGGCGGCGGCATCATCACCGAAAGCGCTGGCGGCAACTGATCGCTCGCTCAGGCCAATCCTTGTTCAGATCGCGCTTGACTTGTGCTATAATGGGCCGCCAACGCTGCCAGCGGGCAGCCCTTTTAGCTTAGGAGGTCGCGCCTATGGGCATCGATAGTTTGCAGGACGTGCGGGACGTAACCATTGTGGCCTTCACCATCGCCGGGACGATCCTCTTTCTGGTGGCCATCGTCGTGACCGTGGTGGTAGGCGTGGCTGCCACCACCACCTTCCGAGCGGCGCGCCGGCTCATCGATGAAGGGATCAAGCCGGTGGTGAGTAACGTGCGGGGGACGGTCACCTTCATCTCAGACACCACGGTTTCGCCCATCATTCGCGCTTACGGCCTCTTCTCGGGGGTCAGGCGAGGGCTGGGTGTACTGAGCGGGCTAGCGCAGAGAGGGGGAGGCGACAAAGGCCGCCAGGAGGGACGGAAGAAATGATGAGGTTCCTGTTCGGATTCATCTTGGGTGCGATTGTGGGGGCTTGTTGGGCCACTCTCATGGCCCCCGCTCCCGGCCGCGAGACGCGGCAGCGGCTGGAGGAGGCCTGGCGAGAGCGCACCAGCGAAGAGACGCGAGCGCGGGCCCAGGATGCGATAAGGCGGGGGCGCGAGGGCGTGGAGGCGGCGCGTCGACGGCTGGAGGAGGCTCTAAGGGCCGGGCGGGAGGCTCAGGAGGAGGCGGAAGAGGAGCTGCAGGCCCGCCGCGAGGAAGCCGGCAGGGGCTCTGAGGAGTAGAACGCCCCAAACTAAAAGCAAGATCCCCCGCTGCCCGGCGGTCTTGCCTGTCCTGCCCAACTGTCGTTCTAGCTGGCGGAGGGGGTGGGATTCGAACCCACGAGGGGGTCTAACCCCCTACACGCTCTCCAGGCGTGCCTGATCAACCACTCCAGCACCCCTCCTGGGGTCGGGCTTGGCGGAGGGGGAGGGATTCGAACCCCCGGTGAGCGCAAGCCCACACCGCTTTTCGAGAGCGGCACCATAAACCTCTCGGTCACCCCTCCGACGCTCATTATAGCATCACAGGAGGCGCGGCTGGGGGGCGGAGGGCGGCTCGCCAGCAGCACCCAGGAGCTCGGCCATCTGGCGAGCGTTGCGCACGGCGTGGTCCTGATAGCAGTTGTTCATCAGCACATGCACTCGCTCCGCCTGCTGGGCCAGCCTCTGGATGGGCGACACCCACTCCTTGAGCTCGTCCTGCGAGTACAGGTAGCGGAAGCGCTCGCTGGCGGTGATCCCTTTGCGCTCCCACATCTCCCGATTGCGGCCATGGAAGCGCACCAGGGCATCGGGCGCCGTCGCCTCGGCCACCGGCGGCACACTGGAGCGAAACCCCTGGGGTTCGTCCACGCAGACGAAGGGGATGCGCTCCTGGCCCAGGAAGCGCAGGGTGCGCTGGCGGTTCGTCTCCGAGAGCCAGCGGTTGTTACGGAACTCCACAGCGACGGTGTACTGGGGTAGCCGCTCTTCCTTCACCTCCAGGATGTAGTCCTGGCCCTCGGGGCCGGGCATGAACCAGGGCGGGAACTGGAAGAGCACCACCCCCAGCTTGCCAGCGCTGTCCAAAGGCAGAACGGCGGAAGCGAAGCGCTGCCACATCTCGTCCCGCAGCTCGGACGGCAGGTCGCGATAGTAGACGTTGGTCTTCTGGCGAGCCTTCGCGTCCAGGGCCTCGCGCACGTCCCTGGGCAGCGACCTCACCTGCGTCGGGTGATGGGTGAACAGGGCGTAGGCCTTCAGGTCGAAGGTGAAGTCGGCCGGGGTGCGCTCCACCCAGAGGGCGGCGTTGCGCTCCGAGGGGAGGCCGTAGTAGGTGCTGTCCACCTCCACGATGGGGAAATTCTGGGCGTAGAACCGGAGGCGCCCGGCGGGCGTGCTCACCTCCGGCGGGTAGAAGGCGCCGCTCTCGATGAGCGTTGGGTCGGTCCAGGAGCAGGTGCCGACCAGGATGCGGGCAGTCATGGCGATCCCTATTATGGCTAGAGGCGGGCCAAATATCCAGCGCTGGCAGGAGAGAGGTAAACCAGCGGCGATTTTCCTGGCTCGGCCTCTTGACAAGGGTGCCGAAAGGGAGTATGTTAGTGAACACTCACTATCATGCCTAAACGAGCGCCCAAGCGGACAGCCCAGCACAGAAAGCGCCTCATCATCGAGAGCGCTCAGGCCATGTTCGCCGCCTCCAACTATGCCAGGGTGGGCACCGCCGAGCTAGCCAAGGCCGCCGGCATCTCCGAGCCCGCTCTCTACCGCTACTTCCCCAGCAAGAAGGAGCTCTTCATCTCCACCATCAAGACCGCCGGCAGGAGGCTTCTGGACATCTGGGAGAGGCTAGCCAGCGAGGTGGTCGACCCCCTGGAGGTCATCCGGGCCATCGGCCTCGGCTACTACTACCACATGCGAAGCCGCTCGCCGGTCATGAAGCTCCTCTTCCAGGCCCTCTCGGAGGCCGATGACGAGGAAATCCGCCAGGCCCTGCACAACAATTTCGCCGCCTTCATCCGCTTCCTGGAGGAGAACATTGAGGAGGGCAAGAGGCAAGGGCTGATCGCCCAAGACGTGAATCCCACTGTGGCCGCGTGGCAGTTAATGGCCTTCGGTCTGGCCTTAGACCTGATTCACCTGCTGGGCTTCGACGAGGAGCTGAACCGCAGCCACGTGGAAGAGTGGGAAAGGCTCTATCTAGACTCCATTCGGGAGAGGGCGCCTGGAGCGGACAAGACGGCAGGCCGTGCGGTGACCAAAGGATGCGACCGATACATGGTGGAGGACTGGGGAGAGCTCTATCTGGACTCGATTGAGGAGGGGGCCTCTTGGTGGAGACTAGGCCCAAGGCCGCCTCGCTGCTAGATGAGCGGTGCCCGTGCGGCAAGCTCCTAGCCAAGGTCTCCCTTGACGGGGTAGAGCTTCTCT
>DAOUDQ010000291.1:0-3104 GCA_034431045.1 Dehalococcoidia bacterium
ATCAGTGAGTTCGAGGTTCTGGAACGCGTTGTTGACAAGGACACTAATCCAGCCACCGCGGTTGATCCCATGGATCTCATCCAGACAGTGGAAGTACGTATCCAGGTCCCACCTAATGAGGAACTGGTTGCCAAATATGTCCTGGACCTTCGTCATCGGCGTTGCGCCGTCAGCCACCAGCGGATCAACAACGCGAACCACAGTCACAAAGTACCTACTTAGCTCATACGTACCCTTCCATCTCTCCAGATCAACGTTGAACCCTCCCAGGTAGGCTCTATCCGAGAGCAGCTTCTCGAAGCTCGGTATCCCCGTCACTGCGAGAAAGGCGTCGTGGAGCATCGCCGTGTCACTTGGGGCAAAGCGCACATCTTCGCCGGACCCAACCTTGCGCAATCGTCCCAGGTACGGATAGATCCGCCACTGACTGAGCTCCACTCTCTTGAGTCGAGTGCGCAGTGCTGGGACCTCACCTGCCCCGATACGAGTTGGCGCTATGGTGGTTGGCCAGTAGAGGATAGACTCGAATGCTGGGAAGACGACCTTGAAGTAGTTTTGTGCCCACTTCCCTCCAAAGGTGAGAGGAACTGTGTCGAGTACGACTCCCTCTATCGCCGAGTCAAGCCCCATGCTCTGATAGAACTTCCAGTCGACGTAGGAGGCAGATTTCTCGAGGAATTTCAGAATGGCCGACTTGACGGCGTCTTCCTCATCTTCTCCTTCACCCAGCTCCCGAAGCTTTTCCCGTAGCTCTTCATCACGGACGGCGTTCCACTCTCGGTTCAGAAGATGTTGTAGGAACTTCTCTATGTTCGCCTCTTTCTTCAAGTACCCACTGTAGGCTGCTGTGAGAATATCGGAGACCGTCGAGCGGATGCTGATCCGTTCTCTCAGTTCAAGCCCTTCGGGCTGCTTGGCAGGCGGCTTCAACGAAGGTTTTATCTCCAGCCTCACCCTGACTCGACTAAGGACGCTCCGGACCACTGCCAGCCTGTCCTCTCTGAAGCAAAGAAATCCTTCCTTGGCCAGTGAGGCGTTGGCAGCGGGCGTGGATACAGCTACCAGCGCCTTGTAATGGGGCGGAGGGAGATAGACAGGTTGCAGATCGGTATACAGGAGTCCCTCTCTTAGAATCCCGGTAACTGACACCACGCCAGGGGACATCCTGTAAGCCAATTCTAGGGCCTCGTCCTTGGCAAGACTTGAAATCTGTCCGTTTCTGCACTCGTAATAGTACGGATGCTCTCGCGACTCAATCTTCCTGATTATCCAGCCTTCTCTTAGCAATACTGCTCCTTCATCTGCCCCGTGTCTCCGTCTGTCGAAAGGAAGGTAGTTCCAGGTTCGTCTCTTCACATTGAAGAACTGCCACGTACTTCCTCTGGATGCTCGGATCCTGAAGTACCTTCCAAGCGGTATCTCGCCTTGGAAAGCTATTTCGGGGGCGGCGTCTATGAGTTCCCTCTCGGTCGAACGCGACATTGCAGGATACCCCGCGAAACGGCCTCCGCACCTTCACCGACCTGCATTGGGTAGATATCAGCTAGCAGAAGGCTTACACACGCGCATCAGGTCATAAGCCACGGAGCCAACACGCCTTCGTCAAGATCCTAGTTTCCCTTCCCCTCCGCCGTCGCTCATGCGCTTCCGACCCCGCAGTCGTAGAAATGAGAAACGCTGCGGAGGATGGCCAGCCGGCCTTGGCTTGCGGTGGCCTCGCTCTCCTTTTCCCTATTTCTGGCGATTGCGCAGGCACTGCAATTGCCAAGTGGCACTGCCTCGATTGGGCGGTAGCTTGCCGCAAGCTGGGAATGAACGAGAAGACAGCGCCAGGCTACGACCATCGCGTCCGGGAGCATTTTAGACCACGCAAACTGAGCTGTCTACATGGCTTCACATCGTTGCGCCAGACCGCTCGCTTAGTAACCAGCCCGCCGTGGAATGGAGGTATCGGCCGTTCGGCGATCACCTGCTCCGTCGGCAGGAGTTCACCCACGGCGCAGGGTCAGTCAGGCGGCAGGCTTCAGGCGAGGTCTGGCAGGAAGGCCGCCATTTTTCGAAGCGCGGGAATGGCCTCTATCTTCTCCGGCGGCAGGAGCTTCCAGTAGATGCTTTCCGGGCGAGGCAGGGACGTGTGGGTCTCGATAACCTCCTCTGGGGTGACGATGTAGTCCACAGGGATGTCGTGGACCTCCCGCGGTATCGCCTCCTCGACGAGCTGAAGCGGGTGGACGGTGGTGAGGATCGGCGTGTCGCGGGAGAGTTTGCCGGCGGCGAGGGCCAGGGCGTACTCCAGGTCGGAGTAGCCGCCACCCTTGCCGACGCGGGCACCCCCGCGGTTCACGGCCACTGACCCGCAGATCACCAGATCGATGGGCCGCAGCTCATCGACAGTCACCGGGCGGCCGTATCTGAACGCGCCACGGATGGTGGCAGCAGCGCCCGCTCGCCGGCCCAACCGTTGCGGGTCGAGCTCGATGAAGCAGCGCTCCTGACGCAAGCGGGGCACGGCCATGTAGATTGTCTTGCCCTCGCGGAGAGCTGCCTGGCGCAAGGGAAGCTGCGGCGAGTCCGGGTTACACTTGAGGACGCCGGCTCGCTGCCAGACCTGGAGGCGGCGCACCAGGTCGGCGGCCTGGGTGGCGCCATCGAAATTGGGAATGCGGCCTACAGCGCCGGGGAAACGGGCGACGCCCCGGCGCTGTAGGGTCCCCCAGATGCGCTCGCGGAGCTGCTGCTTGGTGCTCATGATGCCATGATAGCACCGCAGGCTAGCCAGAGAGCTTGGAGCGCACAGTGAGAAGGGTCTGCTAGCAGGGCGCGGGCCTTCGCCAAACGCCTTGAGCACTAGGGAGAGCCATGGCCACGCAGGTGAGCACGGCAGCCTGCTTCAGCCATGGGCCGCTGCCATGCTAGGCCCGAGCGCACCCGCAGACCAAGCGCTGCGAAGCGGAGCGAATCTTACCCTCCCACGGGAGTAGTTCACAGCGACCTGGAACTTCTGCCTGCGGAAGTGCGGGCGTTCAGAACCTCGTCACGCGTAGGGTTCTACCCCCTGCGAGCACTACTCTTGCGGGCCAGCAAGCAGTAGACCACGGCGTGGG
>DAOUDQ010000292.1:0-2204 GCA_034431045.1 Dehalococcoidia bacterium
CCGCTCCATAGGGCCGGCTTGGAGGGTGTAGTGGTCGGTGTCGCTTATGGTGATAGTCACACCCTCCAGCAACAGATCACTACGGTAGTCCCTTAGGGATTCGACGGCGTCCATCAGGCCCTCTCGGGTCAGATTGTCACAGGTTCTGCTGAGGGCCTCGATCAACACCTCCGCCGTCAACTGGGCATAGACAGTGAAAATGCCGGGGGATGGCCCGCCATAGTCACGCATGATCTGACGGTGCTGGGCTATGGCCGGGTCGTCGGTCCAGTCCGGCATCTTGAAGGCGTTAAATGAGATCAGCCCCTCTGCCAACTTGGGGGAGACGAACTGAAACAGGATGGGATCGGAATTCGTGTAGCTGGCCATGAATTGGGGATGCCAGCCCATGCGGTCGGCCTGTTTGATGGCCTGAGCAGTGAAGCCGGGCGTGGAGTAGAGGACGACTACCTCAGCGCCAGCGCTCTTAAGGTTGATGATTTGGGAGCGAATATCGACGGCAGAGGCCTCATAGCTCTGCTCGGAGACCAGCTCGTTCTTTTCGGGGTCGAGGCCATTCTTTATCCCTGCCAGGCCATCCCAGCCGAGGTACTGGTTCTCGTATAGGACGCCCACCTTCTTGCCTGGCAGATTCTCGGAGATGTACTGGCCAAAGAAGGTGCCCTCCGTTCGGTAGTCGGGCACGCCGCCAACCGACCAGGGGTATTTCTCAGGCTCGGCACCATAGTTGTGCGCTCCCCCCGTGATGAACAGGTCGGGCACGCCTTGCTCGTTGAGGTACGGCTCAACGGAGGAATGGGGCAGGTCGCCCACTGCTCCGAAAATGGCGAAAACCTGGTCCCGCTCCAGCAGCTTGCGGGTCACCTCAAGAGCCTTTGCCGGGTCGTTGCCGTTGTCCTCTACCTTTAGGACGATCTCGCGACCGCAGACGCCCCCCTGGGTCTCGTTGATGTACTTGAAGTAGGCTTGCTGCGTCTGAGGAAGCATGGAATAGATCGCTCCGAAGGTGCCACTAAGCATGGCGTGCTGGCCGAGGATTATCTCTTCGTCGGTGATGCCTGGTGCCGCTGCCGCCGGGGTGGGCGTAGCCGCTGCCGTGGCGGTGGCAGTGACGGTAGGAGTGGGGGTGGCGGCCTCCTCCTCTTCACCTTCGCAGGCTAATGTCAAGGGGATGGTGGCCAGGCATGCCAAAAGCAAAGCGGCGAGAAGCCTGCTAGGCTTGCAGGTGATGAGCACATGCTGCATGGATCTCATGGTTTCTCCTCCGCGTCTAGGTCTAGCAGCATTGTAGACCGATGGCACTCAAAGTCAACCATCAGCCGGGCCTTGACCACGCCGGATGAACGGCGGCGAGCCGCTTGGGGCACTCAGCGGTGGCCAGATTGAAAGTTCTGCTCCCCATGCTATACTAGCTATATCGGGAGCGGAGGAGCTCTGAGGATTGCACGGGCGGGACCTCATATCTATTGCTGATCTGTCCGCGGGGGACGTCCAGCGGGTCGTCGATACGGCTTTGCAGACGAAGAACGGCCTGTCACTCTCCGTCCTGGCGGGGAAGACCCTGGCCCTTCTGTTCGAGAAGCCATCCCTTCGCACGCGGGTGAGCTTCGACGTGGCGATGCAGCAGCTGGGCGGCCGCGCCCTCTATCTATCGCCGGCGGAGGTGGGCCTGAGCGAGCGAGAGCCCGTGGCGGACGTGGCGCGGGTTCTCAGTCGCTACGTGGACGGCATCGCCGCCCGCACCTTCAAGCATGAGACGGTAGAAGAACTGGCTCGCTGGGCCGATGTCCCGCTGATAAATGCCCTCTCCAACGGAGAGCATCCCTGTCAGGCCCTGGCCGATCTGTTGACCATCTACGAGAGGAAGGGCCGCTGGCGGGGCCTGGTCCTCTCCTTCGTGGGCGATGCTAACAATGTTGCCCGCTCGCTCATGCTGGGGTCGGCCTTGGTAGGAATGGACTTTCGAATTGCCTCGCCCCAGGGCTATCGCGTATCTACAGCGCTGGTGGACAAGGCAAAGAGTTTAGCGGCAGCTTCGGGGGCTGCAATTGTCTGTGTCGAGTCGCCCCAGGAGGCGGTTCGCGGTGCCGATGTAGTGTATACGGATGTCTGGACGAGCATGGGCCAGGAGGATGAGCAGGCGGAGCGGCGGCGGGCCTTCGGCGGCTATCAGGTGAATGCCGAGCTGCTGGCCCTGGCCTCGC
>DAOUDQ010000293.1:0-2132 GCA_034431045.1 Dehalococcoidia bacterium
GCAGCGGCGGGTTGACCTTGGCGTTGGTGTCGTAGGCCAGACCGCCGGGGCTCTCGACCGCGGCCAGCATCACCGCCTCGTCAGTCAGGGTCAGGTGGTGCGGTGTGACCTCAGCGGTCACCTGCACGCCCCGCTCCTTGGCCCCGCGGATGAGCTCCACGCTGCCCGCCGTGCTCACGTGGGCGACATGCAGGTGGGCACCGGTGAGTTCGGCCAGGGCGATATTGCGGGCGACCGCCGCCTCCTCAGCAGCGGCGGGGATCCCCCGCAGGCCCAGGCGATTGGACACCCAACCCTCGTGCATCACGCCCTCGTGGGAGAGCGACAGCTCCTCGCAGTGCTCGATCACCGGCAGGGCGAAGGCGGAGGCGTACTCCAGGGCATGGCGCATGAGGGCGGCGTCGGCCAGGGGCGAGCCGTCGTCGCTCAAGCCCACCGCGCCCGCTTCCGCCAGGTCACCCATCTCCGCTAGCTCCTTGCCCTGGCGACCGCGGCTGATGCAGCCGATGGGCAGAACGCGCACCACCCCCTGGGCGCCAGCCGTGCGCAGGATGTACTCCACGCTGGCACGGCTGTCTATCGGCGGCTCGGTGTTGGCCATGCAGCAGACGGTGGTGAAGCCGCCGCGAGCGGCCGCCAGCGTGCCCGTCTCGATGGTCTCCTTGTGCTCGAAGCCGGGCTCGCGCAGGTGGCAGTGGATGTCGACCAGGCCGGGGCAGACGATGAGGCCGCCGGCGTCGACGATGCGCCCGGCCTCTGCCGCCACGTCCGGCCCGACGGCGGCGATGCGCCCCTCGCGGATGAGCACGTCGCCCACCAGGTCAACCCCACGGCCGGGGTCGAGGATGCGACCGCCGCGAATGCCGATACTGTCTTTGTTTGCCATCAGCGTCCTCTCGCCAACAGATACAGCAGGGCCATCCTCACCGCCACGCCGTTGGTCACCTGCTCCTCGATCACCGAGCGGGCGCCATGGGCCACCGCTGGCGACAGTTCGATGCCTTCGTTGATGGGGCCCGGGTGCATCACCAGCACGCTGGGCTTGGCCCGAGCCAGACGCTCCTCGTTCACCTGATACAGCCGGATGTACTCCCGCAGGGTGGGCAGGAGCCCCGCCTGCTGGCGCTCCAGTTGCAGGCGCAAGGCCATCACCACGTCCGCCCCCTCGATGGCCCGGTCGAGGTTCGTGTCCACCTCCACCGGCGGCAGGGCCCGATCCTCGTTGCCCCGATAACCGGGGCGGAGGCCCCAGGGGAGCAGGGTGGGCGGCCCACAGAGCACCGCCTGAGCGCCCATAGTGGTCAAGCCCCAGATGTTGGAGCGGGCCACGCGGCTGTGCACGATGTCGCCGACGATGACCACCCTCTTGCCCCTTAGGTCGCCCAGACGGTGGTAGATTGTGTAGGTGTCGAGGAGGGCCTGGGTGGGGTGGGCATGCCAGCCGTCGCCGGCGTTGATGACGCTCATGTCGACGTGGCCGGCCACCAGGTAGGGCGCCCCCGACTGGCGATGGCGCATCACCAGGATGTTCGCCCCAATAGCCTGGAGGGTGCGCGCGCTATCGACAAGGGACTCTCCCTTCTGCGCGCTGCTGGCGGCAGCCGCGACGCTTATGACATCGGCCCCCAGGGCCTTGGCTGCCAGCTCGAAGGAGGAGCGAGTGCGAGTGCTGGCCTCGTAGAACAGGGTGACAACGATGGTTCCCCGCAGAGTGGGAACCCGTCTTATCTCGCGGCCCAGCACCTCCTTCATGGCGTCGGCCGTCTCTATGACCTGCTCCATCTCCCGCCGGCTGAAGTCGTCCAGGTCGAGAACGTGACGACGCTCCCAAGTGGGGAGCTCCACACTCTCTGGCGGGTGTGCTTCCTCTACTGTCTTTCCTCGCGTCGATCGATGCACCATGGCTAAGGCTCCGTCGCTAGCACTACCACCGCATCGCGGCCGTCGGTCTCCTCAAGGAGCACCTGGACCTCCTCCTGGCGTGCGGTGGGGATATTCTTGCCCACATAGTCGGGGCGGATGGGCAGCTCCCGATGGCCGCGGTCCACCAGCACCGCTAGCTGGATATGCTGGGGGCGTCCGAAGTCGATGAGGGCGTCGAGGGCAGCGCGAATGCTGCGGCCGGTGAACAG
>DAOUDQ010000294.1:0-3318 GCA_034431045.1 Dehalococcoidia bacterium
GCGAGGGAAGGGCTTGACCAGCCGCACGTCGGGCCGAATCGTCTCCCCCATCGCCGTGTGGAGGTCCTCCATCAGATTCAGCATGTCCTCTTCGTCTATGAAGCTTATCTCGATATCGAGCTGGGTGAACTCCGGCTGGCGGTCGGCCCGCAGGTCCTCGTCGCGGAAGCAGTGGGCGATCTGGAAGTAGCGCTCGAAGCCGGCCACCATCAGGAGCTGCTTGAGCTGCTGGGGCGACTGGGGCAGGGCGTAGAAGCGGCCGGGGTTGACGCGGCTGGGCACCAGGTAGTCGCGCGCGCCCTCAGGCGTGCTCTTGATGAGGATGGGCGTCTCCACCTCCACGAAGCCCCGCTCGCTGAGGAAGTCGCGGATGAACTGCACCACCTTGTGGCGGAAGACGATGTTTCGGTGCATGCGCTCTCGCCGCAGGTCCAGGTAGCGATAGCGTAGGCGCAGCAGGTCCTCGACCTCCGTCTCCTCGTTGATGTAGAAGGGCGGAGTCTTGGACAGATTAAGAAGGGTCGCGCTCCGGGCGTGCACCTCGACCTCGCCGGTGGCCATGTTGCGGTTCTCGGTGCCCGGGGGCCGCCGCCCCACCATGCCCTTCACCTGTATCACGTACTCGCCCCGCACCTCGCTGGCCACGCTGTGGGCCTCCTCGGCCTCTTTGGGGCTGAACACCACCTGGACGATCCCTTCGTGGTCGCGCAGGTCGACGAAAATGAGGCTGCCGTGGTCGCGACGGCGGTGCACCCAGCCGGCCAGGGTCACCTCCTGGCCGTCGTGTTCGGCGCGCAATTCGCCGCAGCTATGGCTCTTGAGGACTGTTCTCATGGCCATGACAACCAGAGTTTCGCACGGCCCCCACGCCAAAGTCAACGTTGCCGACCCTCAAGGGCGGTGCTACGATGCCAATGGGTATCATGACCGGCGAAAGCGTCAGCCTGTACGTCCATATTCCCTTTTGCCAGTCCAAGTGCTCCTACTGCGACTTCAACTCCTACGCCGGGCTGGACTCGCTCATCGAGCCCTACGTGGGCGCTCTGCTCGCCGAGATGGGGCTGTGGCGAGAGCCCACCCGGCACATGAAGGTGGCCACCGTCTTCCTTGGCGGCGGCACCCCCAGCCTCCTGCCCCTGCCAGAGGTGGAGCGCATCATGACCGCCCTTCGCCAGCGCTTTCGCCTGGCCGCTGACCCCGAGGTCTCCTGCGAGGCCAACCCGGGGACAGTCGACTGCCCCTACCTTGAGGGGCTGCGCTCGCTGGGGGTGAACCGCCTGAGCCTGGGCGTGCAGAGCTTCCACGATGACGAGCTGGCCACGCTTGGCCGCATCCACACGGCAGCGGAGGCCCGCGAAGCCTATCACACGGCGCGCCAGGCGGGCTTCGACAACGTGAACCTGGACCTGATCTATGGCCTGCCCCGCCAGACAATGACGGCCTGGCAATACACAGTGAGGGAAGCCGTCGCTCTGCGGCCCGACCACCTATCGCTGTACGCCCTGACGGTGGAGGAAGGCACCCCTCTGGCCGACGCTGTGGCCCGCGGTCGCCTGCACCCGCCCGACGCCGATCTGGCCGCCGACATGTACCTCTGGGCCCAGGATGCGCTGGCAGCGACTGGCTACCGGCACTACGAGATCTCCAACTGGGCCCTTCCCGATCGCCAGTGCCGCCACAACCTGGCCTACTGGCTGAACGAACCGTATGTCGGACTGGGGGCGGGCGCTCATTCTTGCTTCGGTGGCTTCCGCTTCGCCAACGTCAAGGACCCGCGCCGCTACGTCGCCCTGGTGCACGAAAGCGCGAAGGCCGATGGCTGTCCCGCCGAGGGTCTCGCTCCCTTCCTGCCAGGCCTGGGCCACATCGCCTTCCGCGAGGAGATGACGGCCGCTCGCGCCATGGCCGAGACGGTCGTCCTCGGCCTGCGCCTGGTAGAGGGGCTTCGCCTGGAGGAATTCCGCCGCCGCTTCGGGCAGGAGCTGATGTCCGTGTACGGCGCTCAGGTGGAAGACCTGGAAGCCCTGGGCCTTCTTGAGCGAGGCGACGGCTGCCTTCGCCTCACGGCCAACGGCCGCCTGCTGGGCAACGAGGCCTTCCTGCGCTTCCTGCCCGACTAGGCCAGCCCATGCAGCCCCTTCACCGCCGCCAGCAGGGGCTCGATGTCCGGCGCCCAGCCAGGGGGAGCGGAGCCCAGCGGGTCGGGCGCGAAGGGATTGCCCAACAGTGCGTCGAGGCAGGTGCGCACCGACCAGGCCAGCGCCTCGCCCTCGTAGCCACCCTCCAGAACGAACATCAGCCGCCCCTCGCACATTTCCTCTGCCACCTCTCGCAGGATGAGGGCCAGCTCCCGGTAGCCGGCGCAGCTCAGGCGCATGCTGGCCAGCGGATCGCTGAAGTGGACGTCGAAGCCGGCGGAGACGAGGATGAGCTGGGGCCGAAAGCGATGCAGTATCGGCAGCAGTACCTCCTGAAAGACCTGGCGGTACTGGCTATCGCCGCTGCCCGGCGGCAGGGGCAGGTTCACCGTATAGCCGCGCCCTTCGCCCTCGCCTGTCTCCCTCCAGGAGCCAGTGCCCGGGTACAAGGGGAACTGATGCGTCGAGAAGTAGAGCACGGACGGATCGGCATAGAAGGTGTCTTGGGTCCCATTCCCGTGGTGCACATCCAAATCGACGATCGCCACCCGCTCCAGGCCTCGCCGCTCCTGCGCATGTCTGGCAGCGATGCCCACGTTGTTGAACAGACAGAAGCCCATCGGCCGGTCCGGCGTGGCGTGGTGGCCGGGCGGGCGCACCAGACAGAACCCCGAGCCGAGTTTGTCGTTTAGGATAGCGTCCACCGCCTGCAGGCAGCCGCCCGCCGCTCGCAGGGCCACCGCGTACGACCTGGGGCAGACCACCGTGTCCGCGTCCAGCCAGCGCTGGCCGGACTCCGCCCTCTCGCGCACCCACTGGATCATCTCCGGGCTGTGCACCAGCTCCAGGTCGGCCTCGTTGGCATCGACAGCAGGGACAGCGGTCAGAGAAGACAGCAGTCCGCACTCTTCCAGCAGCGCCAGAATGGAGAGCAATCGGCGCGAATTCTCCGGATGCTCGCCCGTATCGTGTTCCAGGTAGAAGGGGTCGTAGACCCAGCCCACGCGTGCCATGGTCGACTCGCTGTTCTATGGTAGCAGACGCCTCCCCCACGCCACAACGGCGCTAGCCTGACAGAGACCTTTGTTCCCTCCCTGGCCTATGCTATGATTGGCCACGAGCTGCCTGGCCCGCGCACCCCTCTTGACAGCCGTCGTAATATATAGAACAGATGTACGTC
>DAOUDQ010000295.1:0-2159 GCA_034431045.1 Dehalococcoidia bacterium
GCCAGCCGCCAGCTATCGCCACCGCTGGCCAGCGAGCTCAAGCGCATGCTCCAGGAGGCGAACCTGGGTGCCGGGGCTGAGGCCGCTATCCTGGCTCTGGCCGATCGCATCGCCAGCCCCGACATGGAGATGGTCGTTACCGCCATCACCATTCAGAGATCGGTGGGGGGCAATCTGGCCCAGACCTTGGATGGCGTGGCCTACACCATGAGGGAGCGGGACCGCATTCGGGGAGAGATCAGGACCCTCACTTCTCAGCAGCGGATGACGGGGGTTATCATCGGCGGTCTGCCCATCTTCGTGGGCCTGATCATGTTCGCTATCAATCCTGACTACATGCTCCCCCTACTTACTGAAACAGTGGGCAAGGTCTTGCTGCTGATGGCAGTGGGACTGGAGGCCCTGGGCATCGTGCTGATTCGCTCTCTAATGGCTTTTGAGGTGTAGGAGCAGATGTTTGCACTGATCATCGCGATTGGCGTTTTCGCTGCCGTGGCCCTCCTGGTGGTAGGCCTCGTGAGGCCGCGGGTGAGCCTGACGGAGATGCGCATCGAGACGCTGCGACAGCGGGTGGCCGTCGGCGATCTGTCGGAGCTGGTGCTGCCCTTCAGCGACAGGATACTGCGCCCCACTATTCACGGTTTCGGCAGGGGTCTGGCAAGCATGCTGCCGGCCAACTTTCTGGCCAGCATCCAGAGGTCGCTCACCATGGCTGGCAGCTCTATGACGGCTTCTACCTTCGTCACTTTTTGGGCCGTCTGTGCCGCTTTGTTCACCGTGCTGGCTATCGTCGCCCTTGCTGCTCTGGGGGGAGTCAGCGCTCAGGGATTCCTGGGCCTGCTGGTGATGGCTGCCATCGGCTTCAGCCTGCCCTTGTTCTGGCTGAGGTCAGCGGTGCGGTCGAGGCAGCGGTTGATCGTCAAGAGCCTGCCCGATGCCATGGACCTGATCACTACCTGCGTCGAGGCCGGTCTGGGCCTAGATGCTGCCCTGGCCAAGGTGAGTGAGCAGATGAAGGGCCCTTTGGCCAAGGAGTTTGCGCAGACGCTGCGAGAGGTGAGCATGGGGCGCTTGCGGCGGGAGGCCCTGAGCGACCTGGGCCAGCGCACGGGGGTGCCAGAGCTCATCTCCTTTGTCAACGCCATCATCCAGGCCGAACAGCTAGGAGTGAGCATCGCCCATGTGCTGAAGGTGCAGTCGGACCAGATGCGGACGCATCGACGGCAGCGGGCGGAGCAGCTGGCGCACGAAGCCCCGATCAAGATGATGTTTCCACTAGTCATGTGCATCTTCCCTGCCTTTATGCTGGTCATCTTGGGCCCGGCTGTCATCCGCATAGGAGGACAGTTGATGGAGTAGGGGGCCAGAGGGGTGTGGAGATGAAGCTGGGCGGACGAATTCGCGAACTACGGGAGCAGATGGGCCTGAGCCAGGCCCAACTGGCCGCTTGCGCGCAGGTGAGCCAGGGCTACCTCTGCCAGCTGGAGAGGGAAGAAGTCAAGAATCCCAGCGCCGCCATCCTCTTGCGCCTGGCGAGCGCCCTGTACGTCGATCCCCATGAGTTGCTGGACGCAGCAGGCTATACGCCCGTCAGGAGCCTTAGCAGGGCCAACAACGACTACCAGGCCAAGGTTGACCCTGACCTGCTAAAGTTCTTGGCTGGCCTGTCGCGGGAGCAGCAGCGCTACATACTCCTCCTGCTGACGAGCATGGGGCAGCGGCTGGACGCTCTGCCAAGCCAGTGATATCGTATTCCCATTGTGGCCAGGATTGTGAACGTCAGCAAGGGAACGACCGTGGCTGGACAGGCGCGCAAGGCGGAAAGCTTTTGGGCGCGGCTTGTCGGCCTCATGGGTCGCCGCCGCCTGGAGGAAGGGGAGGGTCTGCTACTCTCGCCCTGCTCCTCGGTGCAGACCTTCTTTATGCGCTTTCCCATCGATGTGATCTTTGTGGATGGGGAGGCCAAGGTGGTGAAGGTAGCGCCAGCGCTCGGGCCCTTTCGCCTGGTCTTGGGTGGCCGGGGGGCCCGGGAGGCCCTGGAGGTGGCGGCGGGCACAGCCGCTCGCACGGACACCGCTGTGGGCGACCGTCTGGCGGTGGAAGACGATTGTCAAGGGGGGAAAGAGTAGGACGGCGGCGGGCGCACCCGCCGCCCTCCC
>DAOUDQ010000296.1:0-1512 GCA_034431045.1 Dehalococcoidia bacterium
CGATGTCGCCGTGGAGGTCGGTGCGGAACACGGGCCGCCTGCCCAGCCTGTCGAGCGTCCGCGGCGAAGGGTGGACATAGGGGTTGTCCTCGCCCACGGAGATGACGGCCGTCAGGGGCTGCGCCGCCGCCAGGAAGTCGGTCGAGGTGGACGCGCCCGAGCCGTGGTGGGCCACCTTCAGCACCGGCGCCTGCAGGTCGGCGTGGTTGCTGAGCAAGTACGCTTCGCCCTCTGCCCCGATGTCCGCTGTCAGGAGGAAGGCGGCATCCTCCAGGCTGACCTTGAGCACCAGCGAGCTGTCGTGCTCGTCGGCGCCGGGCAGCGGCTCGCGCGGCGGATGGAGCACCGAGAGCCTGGCGCCGCCGCCCAGGTCCAGCCACTGGCCAGTGAAGGCCTCTCGCTGGGGGATATCCCTCTCGGCGATGGCCTCCTGCCAGGCGTGGAAGGTGGGCGAGTCGTCGGTCATGGCGGGCGCAAACACCTGGTCGACATCATAGCGCTCGAGGACGGTCACCAGGCCGGCGAGGTGGTCCTGGTCGGGGTGGGTCAGCACCACCAGGTGGAGGTGGCGGTCCCAGAACGGCAGGTGGCGACCCAGCGCGGCGGTTATCTCCTCGCCGTTGGGGCCGCCGTCCACCAGGATCTTGTGGCCGGCTGGGCTGCGGATGAGGATGGCGTCGCCCTGGCCCACGTCGAGGAAGGTGACGCTCAGGCGGTCGCCGGGCGAGCCCAGGATGAGCAGCCAGACGAGAACCGTGGCCAGCCCCAGCACGATGGCGATGCCCAGGGCCGGCAGGGCCGCAAGCGGACGGGTCAGGCCGGACAGGAGGTCGCTGGCCCAGGTCGGCGCCTGGGGCAAGGTCAGCTTCGCCGGGCGGCGGGCCGTCAGCCAGACGATGCCGGCGAGGGCGGCGTAGTAGGCAAGGGCATGGGCGCTGGTGAAGCCATCGACTGATGCGGCGGCGAAGGGGAGGTCGGCCAGAAGCCTCACCACTTCCACCATGTAGGCGACAGGGGCCCACGTTACCCAGCCGAGGAAGGTGCCGATCGGCGAGGCGATCATCCCGCCAACGGCCGTCAGGGCCGAGGTGACCATGATCACGGGAAAGGCGGGCACGGTCAGCAGGTTGGCCGGTATGGCGATGAGGGAGATGCGGTGGAAGTTGACAGCGATGATGGGCAGGGTGAAGGCGATGGCGGCCAGCGTGACCGCCAGCAGTTCGATGACTGCTCGCAGGGGACCTGCCAGCTCCCGGTCGCTGCTCCAGCGGGCCAGGGCCGCCTCAATGCGCGCGCGCAGGGCCGGCGAGAAGACGATGAGGCCGAGGGCGGAGGCAAAGCTAAGCTGAAAAGCAATGTCCTTCATCAGCAGCGGGTCGAAGGCCGTCATGCCGGCGCCCGCTAGAGCGAGGCCCTGCAGCGCGCCGCTCTGGCGACCGAGGGCAGTGCCGACGATGTACATGCCGCCCATGATGGCCGCTCGCTGGACAGAGGGCTGGCCGCCAACGAGGA
>DAOUDQ010000297.1:0-1969 GCA_034431045.1 Dehalococcoidia bacterium
GAAGCGTTGACCCGCGCGGCGGCACAGGTACCTCCGGGTTCCGATGGGTTGCTGTTCCTGCCCTTCCTGCAGGGCGAGCGCGTTCCCAACCTCCCTGGGGCCACCGGTGCCCTGGTGGGGATTCGGCCCGGCCTCCTGCGCAGGGGGCACCTCTTTCGCGCCGCCCTGGAAGGGACGAGCCTCTCCCTTGGGCTCGGGATGGAAAGGATGGAGAAACTGGGTATCGCCGTGGAGTCCGTGCGCTTGGTGGGCGGCGGTTCACGCAACCCCCTCTGGAGAGAGATGCTGGCCGATGTCCTTGAGGTGCCCGTAGTGCGCCTTGCCGAGCCGGAGTCGGCTGCCCTGGGGGCGGCCCTTCAGGCCCTCTGGACCGTCCGGAGGGAGGCCGGCGAGGATGTGAATGCGGATGCTGTCGCCGCCCGCTTCGTCCGGACGGAGGGAGAAGTGACGTCTCCAGATCCCGCCCGCTCCCGGACATATCGCGAGGCCCGCTCCCGGTTCCACGAACTCACCGAGCGCATCTTCCGGACATCCTGACACGCCGACCGCACCCTCAAAGTGGTAATAGATATTGCCGCCTTTCGTCAGGGCAGCGCTTGACCTCTCCCCTCATTCGAGCGATGTGTGTCTGTCCACAGCGTCCAAAGACGCTGGCCGATCGGCAGCACATCTCAGCTTAGGGAGGGACGAGCACGGCGACCAACTCCTCCTCTTCCTCAGCGCCGCCGCCAAAGCCCTCGCCGGCCATCTCCGACCCCAGGCCCGCCTTGCCTCCGCGCCAAGGGCCAGTGGGGTATTGGGATTGCAATTTCCACGTTCCGGTTGTAATATTTCCTCACTTTGTTTGTTATTGTTAACTGAACGGCTCTTTAGCCGGTCTGGGGCCGCCAGACAGAAGATACAATTCTTCCGGTCAGGGGCTGCTAATGCAAGACCTAAGGCCCGCAACCCTGGACGACGAGACTCTCGTCGACAGGGCGACTGTGGGCGACCGCGAGGCTTTTGGGGAGCTGTACGAGCGCTACGTTAGGCGCGTGTTCAGGCATGTCTTGTACATGGTCAATGATGTGGATGTTGCCCAAGACCTCACCGAGCAGACCTTCCTGCGGGCCCTGGAAGCCATCCATCGCTACGAATGGCGGGGAGTTCCATTCCTAGCCTGGCTTCTGCGGATAGCCCGTAACCTTTACCTAAATGATAAGCGTGTTGAGCGGAACAATTCGTCAATTCATAAGAACTGGAACGGCGGCGGCGCCGCGGCGTCGCCCGAATCGTCTTGTGAGGCCAGACTAAGCTTGGAGGAGGTTCGGCGGGCTGTGCGGGCACTTAACGGGGACCAGCGCCAGGTGATCGTCCTGAGGTTCATGGACGGACTGAGTTACGCCGATGTGGCTCGTGTGCTGGGGAAGAGTGTGGGGGCGGTGAGAGTAGCTCAGTATCGTGCCTTGCGCGCTTTACGGCGCAGGTTGGAGGATGGTGACCTTGGCCGATATTATCCCAGCTCTAGCTGATTGTCTCGAGGCTTTCAACGGAGGAGCCGATGAACTGGAGAAGCGTCTCAGCAAGCACGAAAAGTACCGACAGGAGCTAGTCGCCCTCTTGGAGATCGTCAGGGAGCTGAAGACAATGGGCCAAGAGGAAGAGCCCAGCCCCAACGACGAGTTTGTCAGGGACCTGAAAGCAAAACTGCTGAGAGAGCTTCGCACTACGACCCAGAGAGGAGGTGACGAGGGATAGGGAGACGAAAGGAACCGGCACCCCCGGACCGCACGCATCAGCAGGTGTTGCCCCCACCCTAACCAAGACGCGCGTAATGTCCGCGAGGTGCCGTTGTTTAAGCATACAGCAGGAGTTGATAGCCTCGCAAGAGGTCAACCAAGCTACAGGAGGTGTAGTCAATGCTTAACGAGTTGCTCGTGCGCGTGCTGGCCTGGTTCCAGCGGGAAGAGGGTCAGGACCTCATTGAGTA
>DAOUDQ010000298.1:0-8508 GCA_034431045.1 Dehalococcoidia bacterium
TAGCGGTCGAAGCGGCAGGCCTCCAGATCGAGGGCCACAGGGGCATCGGTGACAATTGTAGCCAGCGCCTTGCTCTTGAGGGCCTGCTCGCGGTGGGTGCGCAGTGCCTCCCGCAGCCGCTCCGGCTCCACCTCATCGATGTGCTCCAGGAGACCCTCCACACCCCCGTATTGCTGGACCAGCTTGACGGCCGTCTTGTCGCCCACCCCGGGCACGCCGGGGATGTTGTCGGAAGGGTCACCCTTGAGGCCCTTGAGGTCGGTCATCTGCTGGGGCCATACGCCGTAGCGCCCGTGCACGTCCTCGGCGTCTTCGTACAGCACCGTGTCGCGCTGGTAGGGGCGAAACATGAAGAGATGGACGCCGGGCTCCACCAGCTGGGCGATGTCGCTGTCCAGGGATACCAGATAGGTATCGATGCCCTGCTCCGCTGCCTGGCGGGCCAGTGTGCCCAGCAAGTCATCGGCCTCATAGCCCTCCAGCTCGTAGGTGGGGATGCCGAAGACCTGGATGAGCTCACGGCAGCGGCCGATCTGAGCCCTCAGGTCCTCAGGCATCTCGGCGCGATGGGCCTTGTAGGTGGGCTCCTGCTCGTGGCGGAAGGTGACCCTGCCCTTGTCCAGGGCCACCGCCAGGTGGGTGGGCTTGAGCTCCTGGAGGACGGAAAGCAGCGTATTAGCGAAGCCATAACAGGCCGTCACCACCTCGCCCGTCTTGCGCACGGTGAGCGGCTCCTTCACAGCATGATAGGCGCGGTGGATGATGCCGTGGCCGTCTAGAAGAACCAGCAGAGGCTTGTCGCGCTTCTCGCTCACAAGGGAATTATAGCACCGGGGGATTCGCGCCGCACCGTGCCCTGAAGGCTGCGGCGTTTCCCTCCGATGCCGCATCCCTTAGGATGGGGTAGGGAGCACAATCTTGCCAAAGCTGCGCTGGCGCGAGCGAGAGCTGGTGTGCCGCTTCTACGGCCCCTCGGCCGTGGGCGAGCTGGAGCGGCGCTTCCTAGAGACCATCGAGCGCCTGGTGCGCCCCGGCGACCGCGTGCTGGACGCCGGCTGCGGCAGCGGCCGCCGGTTCGCCTACGACCTGCGAGGACGCACCGGCCTGGTCGTGGGGGTGGATACCAGCCCCGACGTAGCTCACAACCCCAACATCGACGCACCGCTGCGGGCAAGCCTTGTCGCCCTCCCTTTCGCCAACGAAACCTTCGACCTTATCGTCTGCAAGCACGTGCTGGAGCACCTCGAGGACCCCGAATCGGCCTTCCGCGAGCTGGCCCGCGTGCTCAAACCCCAGGGGCGACTGCTCATCCTCACCCCCAACCGCTTTCACTACGTCCCTCTCCTGGCATCCCTCCTGCCTCCTTCCTTTCAGCAGGTGGTCGCCAGCGGCCGCGGCCTCACCCTGGGGGAGTTCCATCCCACCGTCTATCGGGCTAATACGCCCCGCCGGCTGCGACGGCTCGCCCGCCAGGCTGGCCTGCGGGTCGCCATGCTACGCCTGTTCGAGACGCCGCCCGTCTACCTGGCCTTCCACCCCCTGGCCTTCGTCCTAGGCGTGGCCTACGAGCGGCTGGTGAATCGATTCGAGACCCTGGCGCCCTTGCGGGTAAACCTGCTGGCAGTTCTGCGCAAGCCTTAGCGGTGCCAGTCCAGCAGCTCGCTCCAGTCCACGAACCCGTAGTAGCCGAACCACCCGCCGGACAGGCCATCGACCACCTTGCGCTGTTCGCTGCCGTCGGCCTCCATCAGCCAGATTTCGACTGGTGCCAGCCCGTCATCCATGCTGATAGCTTCCGCTTGCTGGCGCACGAAGAGAATGTGAGCGCCGTCGGCCGACCACAGCGGGAACTGATCGGCGTAGGCCGGGTCATCAGTGAGCTGGCGCTTGTCGGAGCCATCACTATGCGCCACCCAGATGCGGCGCGTTCGCAGTAGCACGATGTAGTCCTCGTAGCCGCTCTCCCCACTGGTAAAGGCGATGCGTTCGCCATCAGGCGACCAGGCGGGGAAAAGATCAGCCCGGCTGGCGTCGGACAGGAGGCGGCGCTCGCTGCCATCGGGCTGCATCACCACTATCTGCTTGTCCACCCACGTTTCGCGGCCCCCTCCCTCCACCACAGCCAAGCGGTCGCCCTGGGGTGACCAGGCGACAATCCCGGACTTCAGGAGGGTAAACGAAGCTATCTCCTGCGGCTCACCGCCCTCAGCAGGCAGCACCAGGAGGGGAGCGCCGTCGGCGCGCAGAGACGCCGAGATGCCCGCTTGCCAGAAAGTGATGCGCCTGCCACCCGGCGACCAATCGCCGAGGTATGCGACCGGCCCTAGCTGGCTGCGCTGGAAGGGCGCGTAGAGCTTGGCGAGGCCGCTGCCGTCGGCATCAACAAGCCAAATGCCCTGGTCCACTGTCGTGGCGGGGGGAGGCGTCAGCTCTTTGCCCTGGATCCACCGTTCGATAGCCAGCCGCTCCCCGTCCGCCGACCAGACGACTCGGTGGATCTCGTCCCCGGGCGGCAGAAGCTGGGCGCGATCGCCGCCGTCAGCGTCCACCGCGCAAAGGGCGCCGTCCTGGGTGACGTAGGCCAGGCGATAGCCGCCAGGACTCCAGGCCGCCAGCCGCACCCCCTCCGCCTCCACCGCCTGGGCGCCGCTGCCATCCTCCCGCACCACCCAGGGGACACCCGTTGGCGTCTTGTAGAAGAGTAGCCACCCTCCGTCCGCCGACCAGCTCGGCTTGGCGTTCTGACCGTCCTTGGTAAGCTGCCTCTCGCGGCCGCTCTCCACGTCCAGCACCCAGATGTCGCCATCACGCACCAAGGCCAGCTTGCCCAGGCCGGCGGCAGGCGGCGCCGTGGCCGCAGGCGTTGCTTCAGGAGAAGGCATCGCTTCCGGCGTGCTCACAATGGCGGCTGTCGGGGTCGCGGTGGCCGTCGCTCCCTCGTCATCTTCCTCCGCGCATCCCGTCAGCAAGCCCAGGCCAAGCAAGACCACCCCTAGAACAGCCACCAACCTCAGCATCGGAGCCCTCCTTCCTGCCGACTCGGGCCGTTAGCCTTATTATCGCTCCTGAGCGACGGTTGGCAAGCGGGCCGGCCGCGGCGCCCGCTCCCCGTTGACTTGCCGAAAAGGCAAGGCTTATGATTCCTCTGCCCAGCAAGGAGGAAGCTATGAACATCCCCAAGGAAAAGCTCATCGAGATGTACGAACGCATGGTGACCATCCGGCGGTTCGAGGAAGGGGCGGCCGGCCTGATGCGCGACGCCCGCATCAAGGGCATGCTCCACCTCTATGCCGGCGAGGAGGCGGTGGCGGTGGGGGCCTGCTTCGCCCTCGGTAAGGAGGACTACATCGCCAGCACCCACCGCGGTCACGGCCACCTCATCGCCAAGGGGGGCGACCCCAAAGGCATGTACGCCGAGCTCTTCGGCCGCCAGGGCGGCTACTGCCATGGCAAGGGAGGCTCCGTGCACATCGCCGATCTAGATCTGGGCATCCTGGGGGCCAACGGCATCGTCGGAGCGGGCCCGCCGATCGCCGTGGGGGCTGCCTTCGCCGCCCAGTACAAGGGCGAGCGAGGAGTCTCCCTCTGCTTCTTCGGCGACGGCGCCACCAATCAGGGCAGCGTCCACGAGGCGCTGAACCTGGCCGCCGTCCTCAAGCTGCCCGTGGTCTTCATCTGCGAGAACAACCTCTACGGCGAGTGGACCCGCCAGGACCGCCATCAGACCGTCAAGGACATCGCCGAGCGGGCCAAGGCCTACGCCATGCCCGCCATCACTGTGGACGGCATGGAGGTAATGGCCGTGCATGAGGCGGTCAGCGAAGCGGTGGAGCGGGCCCGCCGCGGCGAGGGGCCCTCCCTTGTCGAGTGCAAGACCTACCGCTACTTCGACCACCAGGGGGTGGGCGACGGCGCCGCCGACCGCTCGGCCGAGGAGATGGAGGAGTGGCGGGCCAGGGACGCCATCGTGCGCCTCCGCCGCCATCTTATCGAGACGGAGGCCTTCACCGAGGCAGAAGCCGAGGATATCGACCGACGGGTGGTCGCCCGCATCGAGGAGGCCATCGCCTTCGCCGAGGCCAGTCCCCTGCCCACAGAGGAAGAGCTTCTGACCGACGTGTATGCCTGAGAGCACGAGGAGCACGACTATGCGCCCGATCATCTACCTAATGGCTATCAACGAAGCCCTCCACCAGGAGATGGAACGCGACCCCACCGTCTTCGTCGCCGGCGAGGACGTGGGTCAGCATCCGCCCTTCGGGGTCACCATTGGTCTGCTTCCGAAGTTCGGCCCGCAGCGGGTGGTCGACACCCCCATCTCCGAATCGGCCATCCTCGGCCTGGCCGTGGGGGCGGCCGCCGCCGGCCTGCGGCCGCTGGTGGAGATCATGTTCATGGACTTCCTCTTCGTGGCCTTCGACCAGGTCATCAATCAGATGGCCAAGATGCGCTATATGTTTGGCGGCAAGGCGAGATTGCCCATCGTAGTGCGCTGCCCTTGCGGCGGCGGCTACCAACTGGCCGCCCAGCACTCCCAGAGCCTAGAGGCCATGCTCTGCCACATCCCCGGCCTCAAGGTCGTCATGCCAGCCACCCCCTACGACGCCAAGGGGCTCCTCACTGCCGCCATCCGCGACGACAACCCCGTCTTCTTCCTCGAGCACAAGAGGTGCTACACCCTCCCCGGCGACGTGCCCCAGGAGCAGTACGAAGTGCCCTTGGGCGTGGCCGAGGTCAAGCGGCCCGGGGGCGACGTTACCATCGTGGCAACGTCCTATATGGTGCATGAGGCCCTGCAAGCTGCCGACGAGCTGGCCCAGCGAGGCATCGAGGCGGAGGTGATAGACCCCCGCACGCTGCTGCCCCTGGACATGGACGCTATCCTCACCTCCGTGCGCAAGACGCATCGAGTGGTAATCGTGCACGAGGCGGTAAAGTTCTGTGGTGCCGGAGCAGAGATCGCCGCCCAGATCGCCGAGGCGGCCTTCGATGCCCTGAAGGCGCCGCCCCTGCGGGTAGCTGCCCCCTTCAGCCCTGTCCCCTTCAGCGCGCCCCTGGAGAACGCCTACCTCCCCAACGCCCAGAAGATCGTCGATGCCGTGTTGGCGGTGACGCCGGCAAAGGCCTGATCAGCTATAATGTTTGCAACTCGGCCCTTGCCAGGGCGCCCATAGGAGGAACCCATGCCAGACCCTGCTGACACGCCCCCTGCCCTTGACGACGTCCGCGTCCTCGAGCTGGCAGGCGAGCCAGGCATGTACTGCGGCAAGCTGCTGGCCGACCTGGGGGCGGACGTCGTCAAGATCGAGCCCCCGGGCGGCGACCCAGCGCGTCGCATCGGCCCCTTCTATCACGACGAGGTCGATCCCAACAAGAGCCTCTACTTCTTCGGCCTCAACTCCAGCAAGCGATCCATAACCCTGGATATCACTACCGCCGATGGCCAGGCCCTGCTCAAGCGCCTGCTGCCCAAAGCCGACGTGGTGGTGGAGACCTTCCCGCCGGGCTACCTAGACAGCCTCGCCTTGGGCTATGCGGACCTCTGCCGCATTAGACCCGACATCATCCTCTGCTCCATCACCGGCTTCGGCCAGTGGGGGCCGCACAGCCACTACAAGACGCCGGACATCGTGGCCACCGCCATGAGCGGCATGATGTACCTCGCGGGCTTCCCCGATGAGGCGCCCGACCAGCCCTACGGCAATCAGACCAACTACTGCGCCTCCATCCAGGCCACCACCGGTATCCTCATGGCCCTCCTGCATCGGGACACCACCGGCGAGGGTCAGCAGGTAGAGGTGTCCATGCAGGAGGCCCTGCTGCTGAACCAGGAGACGGCCGCCCCCTACTGGGACATCCGCAAGGACCTGCGTGGGCGAGTGGGGAACGAGCGGCGCCTGCCGGGCATCGGCGTCTACGAGTGCCAGGACGGCTATGCCATGTTCATGGTAGGCGTCCCGGGCTTCGGCTCCCCCTGGCCAGAGCTCATGCGCTGGATGGCCGACGAGGGCAAGGCCGAGGACCTGCTTGAGGAGCACTGGCAGAATCTGTTCGGCCAGCTCGATATGCGCTTGATAGCCGAGCTCTACTTCGGGACCGACGCCGAACTGGTGGAAACCTGGGTGCCCCGCCTGTCCCACATCGACGAGGTCTTGGCGAGGTTCGTCAAGAACTGTACGAAGGAGCAGCTCTATGAGGAAGGACAGCGGCGGGGCCTGCTGGTGGCGCCCGTAAATACCCCCAAAGACCTGCTGGCGAACCCTCAGCTCAACCACCGCCGCTGGTTCACCCCGGTAGAGCACCCCGAGCTGGCGACCACCATTACCTACCCCGGCCCGCCCTACCGGTTCGGCGAGACCCCCTGGCGCATCCGCCGCCGCCCGCCCCGCATCGGCGAGCACAACGAGGAGATATACTGCGGCGAGCTGGGCCTATCTAAAGGGCAACTGATCATTCTCAGCGCGGCCGGCGTCATCTGAGGTGGAAGGAGGTCAGTCCAATGCAGGCCAATAGGCGACCCTTGGAAGGCATCCGCGTGGCCGACTTCTCCTGGTTTGGTGCCGGCCCCATCTACACCGAGAACCTGGCCAACCACGGCGCCCAGGTCATCCGGGTGGAATCCCAGGCGCACATCGATGGCCTCAGGGTTGCCCATCCCATGCCGGAGGGCAAGTACACCTTCAACGTCAGCGGCTACTACAACAACTACAACGCCAGCAAGCTCTCCTTCACTCTCAACATGAAGCACCCCAAAGCGTTGGACGTCGCCCTCCGCCTCGTGGCCATCAGCGACATCGTCGCCGAGAACTACACCCCTGGCACCCTCGATAAGTGGGGCCTCACCTACGAAAAGATGCAGGAGGCCAAGCCAGATATCATCTTTGTGCGGGAGCCCATGCAGGGCAGCGATGGCCCCCATGCCAAGTTCGGCGGCTTCGGGGCAGTCATCTCCCCCCTGGCGGGCATCAGCCACCTTACCGGCTCCCCCGAGCGGGCGCCCGTGGGCCTGGGCACCAACTACACCGACTACGTCATCAATCCCGGCCACGCTGTCATCGCCACTCTGGCCGCCCTGCGCTATCGCAACCGCACCGGCAAGGGCCAGGTCATCGAGGTAGCCCAGGTGGAGTCGTCAGCATGCGTGGTGGGAACCGCCATCCTGGACCATACTGTCAACGGCCGCGTCCAGAACCGGCAGGGCAATCGCCTGCCCTACGCCGCCCCCCACGGGGCCTACCGCTGCCAGGGCGACGACCGCTGGTGCGTTATCGCCGTATTCAACGACGCTGAGTGGCGGGCATTCTGCCAGGCTATTGGCGACCCCCAGTGGTGCCACGAAGAGCGCTTCGCCACCCTTCAGGCCCGCAAGCAGAACGAGGACGAGCTCGACCGACTGGTCGAAGGCTGGACCAGCACCAGGACAGCCGAGGATGTGATGGAGACCCTCCAGACGGCGGGAGTGGCCGCCGGCGTCGTCCAGAACGCCCGCGACGTGCTGGATAACGACCCTCACCTCAAGGAGCGCGGCTACTACGTCTACCTCGATCACCCCGAGGCTGGCCGCACCGCCTACGACGGCCCCGGCTTCCGCCTGTCCAAGACGCCGGGCAGGCTTCGGCCGGCGCCCTGCCTGGGCGAGCACACGGAGCGCGTGTGCAAGGAGGTCCTCCAGATGGACGACGAGGAGATGGCCCAGCTGGTCATAGACGGGGTGCTGTTCTAGTGCCAATGTCCTGGTTGCCCTAGAAGGGGGATAGGCATGGCCCTTGTCGATGGCGGCGATTTGGTGGCCCGCTGCCTCAAGCAGGAAGGGGTGGACGTCATCTTCACCCTTTGCGGCGGCCACGTCCAGGCCATCTACGACGCCTGCATTGACGAGAACATCAGGGTGATCGACGTCCGCCACGAGCAGGCGGCCGGCCACGCCGCCGAGGGCTGGTCGCGGGCCCCCCGCAAGTGCGGGGTGGCGGTGGTCACCGCCGTGGCCAACGCCTACCAGAACCGCAGCCCCATGCTGGGCATCGGCGGCCGCAGCCCCCTGGCCGATTTTGAGAAGGGCGCCCTCCAGGAGATGGACCAAGTGGAGTTTCTGCGACCGCTGACCAAGTGGGCCCGCTGCCTGTACGACACCACGCGCATCCCCGAGTATATGGCCATCGCCTTCCGCCACGCCCTTAGCGGCCGCTACGGCCCCGTCTTCCTGGAGATGCCCGCCGACATACTCTTTCGGCGGGTGGAGGAGAACGAGGTCACCTTCCCCTCCAGCTACCGGCCCCAGGGGCGCGTCCAGGCTGACCCCAGCGTTATCCGCCAGGCAGCCCAGCTCCTGGCCTCAGCCCAGCAGCCGCTGGTCATGGCTGGCAGCCTCGTCTACTGGTCGGCCGCCCATGATTGCCTGCGCCAGCTCATCGAAAGGATCCAGGCCCCCGTCTACCTCAACGCCATGGCCCGCGGCTCCATCCCCCAGGATCACCCCCTGTTCTTCTCCCGCACCCGTCGCGGTGCCCT
>DAOUDQ010000299.1:0-6133 GCA_034431045.1 Dehalococcoidia bacterium
CCCTGCGCCTGGGTGAGCGTGAAGGGAAGGGAGCCCAGGAAGCCATCGAGCGCCTCCTGCGACAGGGCCAGCGGGTAGGCCCTGCCGCTCTCCTGCCAGGCCCGGCGGCGCTTGAGGACGCCCAACTGGATGATCAGAAGCTCTTGGAAGGCCAGGCAGCGGCGGGACATCTGGGCTGTCTCCAGGGAGTCAGGGTAGTGCATCTGGCGCAAGGCGTAGGGCAGCGGCCAGAGGCGCAGGCGCTCCTTCAGCTCCGGCGGCATAGGGTCGGGAACACTATCGGCGAAGTTGTCCAGGGCCTCCTTGGCCAAGCGGCGGACGACGCGCGGCCAGAGGCGCTCGGTGAGGGGATAAACGGGCACCAGGCGGGCGGTGTGGATGAGGTCGTCGCTGGCCAGGAACTCGTATTCGGGCGATTCCATCTGCCGCTGGCCGCGATAGACGCTGACCTTGCCACTGAGGGCCACCCGTGTCCCCGGCCGAAGCTGGCGGGCGATGTAGCGCTGCCCCCACCAGATGACCCGAAGGGTGCCCGTCTCGTCGCCCACGATGGCCTCGCTGCCCTTCAGGCGGCGGCCGATGGTCGTCTCCGCCGCCGACCACACCGTGGCCAGCAGTGTCTGCTCCTCGCCCACAACGAGCTGCGATATGGGACGAATGTTGGCGAAGTCGTTGTAGCGATAGGGAAAGTGAAAGAGCAAATCGCGGATGGTGTGCACGCCCAGGCGAGCGAAGCGGGACAAAGTGGCCCCGCTCACGCCCCTGAGAGCGGTGATGGGCGAATCGAGGGAAGCTTGCCCGACTGTCTGCGCGCTCCGCCTGGCGGCAGAGGGCCTCGCCCCCTTCTTGGCACTGCTGGCTGCTGGCCGCGCAGAAGAAGCAACCGTCTTTAGCCTGACCCTGGGCGATGGCTGGGCGCCAGCAGAGCGATCATCCATGATCGCCAGAAGTTCCTCCAGCCAGCGGCGGCGCCCCGGCGAAGGCAAGGAGGCGTAGCCGCCGGCAGGAAGGGAGCGTATCGCTGCCGCCAGACGACGATTCAAGAGCGATGGGCTATCTTCCAGCAAGCGACGCAGATAAGCGTCCAACCCCCCCAAGACAGCGCTATCGGCAAAGCCCTTAGCTCGCTCCAGCTCCAGGACCTTGCGCAGGTTGCCTACTGCCGCCTCGGCCAACCCCCGCCTACTCTCCTTCCATGAAGCCAACGCCTACGATGCCCGGACCTGAATGGGTGCCAAGAACAGGCCCGAATCGTACCAGGTGCACTTTAACATTGGGGAAGGCCATCGCCACCCTCTCCCTGATGCTCTCCGCCTCGTCGGGAGTAGTAGAGTGACCTACGGCAGCCCGTTTTACCTTCTGCTGCCTGATCGCCCACTGGATCATGCGCTCCAACCCGCGCGCCCGCGTGCGCACTCGCTCCTCCGGATAGAGCTCGCCCTCACGGAAAGAAAGGATCGGTTTGACACTGAGGAGCGTCCCCAAATAGGCGCGGGCGCGACCGATGCGCCCGCCGCGGCGCAGATACTCCAGCGTATCCAGCATGAACCGCAGGTGGGTCCTCTGAACAGCGCCCTCGGCTGCCGCCTTCACCTCGGCCAGCTTGGCGCCCGCGCGGGCAGCCTCCACCGCCTCCATGATGGCGAAGCCCATCGCCAAAGAGATGACCTGAGAATCGACTACCTCGACGCGTTCGGGCTTGCCTAGCGATTGCCTGGCAGTCTGAGCGGCCTGTACGGTGGCCGAGATCTTCGCCCCGATGTGGATGGAGACTATGGAATCGACCTCCTTCAGCAGCCGCTCGTAGGCCTCCTGGAAGTCGCCCACCGAGGGGGCAGAGGTGGTGGGCAATGGACGGCTCTTGACCAGCCGCTCGTAGAACTCTTCAGTGGTGATGTCCACCCCTTCCCGATAAGCCTCATTGCCGAAGATAACCTGCAGGGGCACAATGGTGACACCCAGCTCTTCGACCATCTCTGGCGTCAGGTCAGCGGTGCTGTCAGTCACTATCGCTACTCTACGCGCCAAGCCCTGAACCTCCGCTGGCTAGTATACCAACGGCACCTGCCCCGCAAAAGCGCCTGCCTGGCGGCAGCCGGGCCCTCTGTTAGGCTGGAAGGGATCGTGTGAAAAGCAAAATACGGCAGCGGCTGCTAGGGCTGCTGACGGAGCTGGGTGAGCCTTACTCCGCCGAGACGATGTAGTAGTAGTGGGGCTGGCCGCCGTAGACAACCTCCAAGTCGTGCTGAGGATGGCGGCGACGCAGCTCGCTGGCTAGTGTTCGCGCCTCCGCTTCGCGGGTATCGGCGCCATAGTAGAGGGTGATCAGGCTGACTTCTTCCATGGGCAGGTGGCCCAGGACAGCCTTCACCGCTGTCTCCGGAGTCTTTCGAGCCACCTTCAACTCCCCATCGACCACAGCTATGCACTGACCCTCCCGGACGCGCAGGCCGCCAATACTGGTAGTGCGAATAGCCCGCGTCACCTCCACCGTGCGAACGCCAGTCTTGGCCTCCTCCATGGCTTCAACGTTCGCCTCTAGGTCCTCGTCTGGGCTGAAGGCCAGAAGAGCGGCCACCCCTTGTGGCACGCTGGTCGTCTTGACAAGGCGCACCTCTTTGCGGGTCATGGGGAGCGCCTGTTCCGCCGCCATGACGATGTTCTTATCGTTGGGCAGAAGCACCACGCGGTCCGCGGGGCACTGTTCGACGGCCTCCAGGAGCTGACGAGTGCTAGGGTTCATCGTGGGCCCACCCTCCACGATAGCGGTGGCTCCCATGCTCTGGAACACCCGCTCCATGCCCTCGCCAGCCACCACCACCACCGTGGCAATGTCCACGGGCAGAGCAGCAACCCTCTGCCGCTCATGCATGGCCAGGAACTCCTCAGCCTGCGCCTGAATATTGTCCACCTTGACCTGATTGATGGAGCCCAAGGCGGTGCAGTAGCCCAGGGCGGCGCCGGGATCGTCAGTGTGGAGGTGCACCCGCAGCAAGCTCTCGTCCCCCACCACCAGCACCGAGTCGCCCAGCTCCACCATCCGTCTCTGCACGTCATGGCTGCGCAGATTCTGGCCGTAGACCAGGAACTCGGTGCAGTAGCCGTAGAGGGATTCGCCCATCTGGTGCATCTGACTGGTCACCGTGAGCCAATCGCGCTCGATCTCCTCGGGGGCCACCAGTGGGCCAGCGGGAATCTCCTCCTCACCCTTGAGGTAGCGCAGGAAGCCCTCCAGCATTACGTAGAGGCCCTGACCGCCGGCGTCCACCACCCCTGCCTCGGCCAGCACCGGCAGGAGGGTGGGGGTCTTGGCCACCGCCTCGCGGGCCGCCTCGGTGGCCGAAGCCACTACGGCCAGGATGTCCCGCTCATCCCTCTGAGCCTCTCCTTGAGCGGCGGCAGCTGCCTCTCGCATCACGGTGAGAATAGTGCCCTCCACCGGCTGGCTGACGGCCTTGTAGGCGGTAGCCGCCGCCTCGACCAGGCCAGCCGCAAGGCCAGGGGCGTCCAGATGCTGCCGCTCCTCGGTGGCGCAGGCCAGGCCACGAATAATCTGGGATAAGATGACGCCCGAGTTGCCGCGGGCGCCCATCAGGGCTCCCCTGGACATCGCCCCCAGCACCGCACCCGCGCCATCGCTATCGACGCGATAAGCTTCCTCCAGGGTAGAGCGCATGGTCAGGTACATGTTGGTGCCGGTGTCACCGTCGGGTACGGGGAATACGTTGATAGCGTTGATGGCCTCGACGTGGCGCTCCAGCCAGGCGGTGGCGGTGGCGAACATCGCCCGCAATTCGCTTCCCGACAGGGTACTCAGCACCGATGGTTTGGTCATGGAGCGACTTTTTGGAGGGGCTTTCCTTTTAGTACGCAGCCACGCAGAACGCTTTCGAGCGGACGTATTGTCTCACCTTGCTCTTCGCCTATATACAATGATATGATGCCTGCGTGCTGAATTCTACCCTCGCCCACTGACGGGTGCAAGGGGCAAAGAGAGTGAACTTCGATGGCTAGATGCGCTATCTGCGGCAAGGGAACCATGCACGGACACAACATCCGCCATAAGCACGCCGGACGGTGGGAGCGACGAGCGCCCAAGACCAATCGCGTCTTTCGCGCCAACATCCACAAGCGAATGGTGACTATCGATGGCCGCCCAGTGCGAATCGCCATCTGCACCCGCTGTCTGCGCAGCCAGCTCAAGGTAGCGGGCTGAGACCGCCGCCTTCGCCAATCGAAAACGCCCTGGCAGAAGCCCAGGGCGTTCATCTACAAAAGAAAATCGATCTCTACACCGCCGGCCTTACCTTGCGCACGCTCTCCTGAATGCGCGCCATCGCCGCCGCCACGCCGTCCGCATGCTGGAACACGGCCGAGCCCGCCACCAGCACTCGCGCCCCCGCCTCCACCACCAGCGGCGCCGTCTCCGCCGAGATGCCGCCGTCCACCTCAAGCTCTGCCACCAGACCCCGCTCGTCCAGCATCCGCCGCAGCCGCCGTATCTTGGGCAGAACGCTATGGAGGAACTGCTGGCCGCCCCAGCCGGGGTTCACCGTCATCAGCAGCACCAGGTCCACCTCCGCCAGCACCTCCTCGATGAGGGCAAGGGGGCTGGCCGGATTGAGGGCGACGCCGCTGCGCAAGCCCAGGCCCTTGATCATCTGCACCAGGCGGTGGACATGGGGGCTGGCCTCCGGGTGGACAGTGAGGATGCTGGCCCCCGCCTGGGCGAAGGCCTGGATGTGGCGCTCCGGCTCCTCGACCATCAGGTGGACGTCCAGGGGCAGGTCGGTCAGCCGCCGCAGGGCCTCCACCACCAGCGGCCCCACGGTGATGTTAGGCACGAAGCGGCCGTCCATGACGTCGACGTGGATGTAGTCGGCGCCGGCGGCCGCAGCCTCGCGCACCTGCTCCCCCAGGCGGGCATAGTCGGCCGCGAGGACGGACGGAGCCAGCTTGACGCCGTTGATCATGGCCATCCGCCTTCCAGCCGCTGGCGGGCGCGCTTCAGGGCCACCGCCACCTGCCGCGAGGACGTCCCGCCGGGCACGTCCCTGGCCTCGATGGCCGCGCGCACGTCCAACTTCAGCACGCCTTCGTCGAACAGAGGCGAGAAGCGGCGGTACTCCTCCAGGGTGAGCTCTGGGAGGCCCTTGCCCTGCTCGTCGGCGTATCTGACAAGCTGCCCGACCACCCCGTGCGCCTGGCGGAAGGGCAGGCCCCGGCGCACCAGGTAGTCGGCGACATCGGTGGCCAGGGTGTAGCTTTCGCTGGCCGCCGCCTGGATGCGCTCCTCATTTACGCGAATGGTCGGCAGCATGGCGGCCATGACATCCAGGGCGGCGAGAAGGGTGTCGGCGCTGTCGAACAGGCCGGCCTTGTCCTCCTGCAGGTCAAGGGAATAGGCCAGGGGCAGGCCCTTGAGCACCGTCAGGATGGACAGGAGGTTGCCGTACACGCGCCCTGTCTTGGCGCGGGCAAGCTCGGCCACGTCGGGGTTGCGCTTCTGGGGCATGATGCTGGAGCCGCCGGCGAAGGCCTCGTCTATCTGGATGAAGCCGAACTCGGCGGTGGACCACAGCACCAGCTCCTCGGCCAGGCGGGAGAGGTGCATCATGCTCAGCGCCGCCGCCGCCTGGAACTCGACCACGCAGTCGCGGTCGGAGACGGCGTCCAGGCTGTTATCGCTGACGCGGCTGAAGCCCAGCTCGCGGGCCACGAACTGGCGGTCGATGGCATAGGGCACGCCAGCCAGGGCGCCCGCGCCCAGGGGCAGGACATCGGCCCGCTTGAGGCAGTCCTGGAAGCGATCAACATCGCGGTCGAACATCTCGAAGTAGGCCAGCAGGTGGTGGGCGAAGAGCAGCGGCTGGGCCCGCTGGAGGTGGGTGTAGCCGGGCATGATCACCCGGCGATTGGCCTCCGCCAGGTCGAGAAGCGCCCCCTGCAGGCGACGCAGGGCGGCCAGCACGCCGGCGATGGCGTCCTTCAGGTAAAGGCGCAGGTCGGTGGCCACCTGGTCGTTGCGTGAGCGAGCGGTGTGCAGGCGGTCGGCGGCCGGGCCGATCTTGTCCCGCAGGCGGGCCTCGATGTTCATGTGGATGTCTTCCAGCTCGCGGCTGAACTCGAACCG
>DAOUDQ010000300.1:0-1553 GCA_034431045.1 Dehalococcoidia bacterium
GGCCAGCCTCAAGGCCTTCTGCGGCCGCCACGACGGCATCGTCTGCACCTCCTCCAACGCCCGCATGGTGACCAAGTGGGCCCTCCAGCGAGCCGAGCGTGTCCTCTTCTTCCCCGACCAGCACCTGGGCCGCAACACCGCCGTCAAGATGGGCATCCCCCTGGAGGAGACGGCGCTCTGGGACTACACCCTGCCGCCGGGCAGCCTGGGCGGCAACACCCTCAAGGAGCTCCAGCGGGCCCGCATCATCCTCTGGAAGGGCCACTGCTCTGTGCACCAGCGCTTCACGGTGGAGCAGATACGCGCAGCCCGCCACAAGCACCCCGACATCCAGGTGATCGTTCACCCCGAGTGCACGCTGGAGGTGGTGCAGGCGGCCGGCTGCGACGGCTCGACCGAGTTCATCGCCCGCACCATCGCCGAAGCGCCCGCGGGGAGCAAGTGGGCGGTGGGCACGGAGATAAACCTGGTGACCCGCCTGGCCCGCGAGAACCCCGACAAGCTGGTGTTCTGCCTGGACCCGGTGGTCTGCCCCTGCGCCACCATGTATCGCATCCACCCGGCCTATCTGTGCTGGGTGCTGGAGAAGCTGGTGCAGGGCCAGGTCGTCAACCGGGTGCGGGTGGACGAGGAGACGGCTCGGTACGCCAAGGTCGCCCTCGACCGCATGCTGGCCGCGGTGTAGGCCGTTTGCCCCCTGCCCCTCCGGCCGCCTACAATAGAGATGGCGGCAATGGGAAAAAGTCCCCTCCGGCGTATCCTCTCTCGCGGGCAGATTAGGCGGCGCGTCAAGGAGCTGGCGGCCCACATCCGGGCCGACTACTCCGACCAGCGTCCCGTATTCGTCTGCGTGCTCAAGGGGGCCTTCGTCTTCCTGGCCGACCTCATCCGCCAGGTTGGCCTGCCCCTGGAGGTGGACTTCATAATGGCGTCCAGCTACGGCATGGGCATGACCAGCAAGGGCCAGATCACCGTCCTCAAGGACGTCACCACCGACATCGCCGGCCGCCACGTCGTGGTGGTGGACGATATCATCGACAGCGGCCTCACCCTCCAGCACCTGCGTGACCACCTGACCAGCCGCCGCCCGGCCAGCCTGCGGGTGTGCGCCCTTTTGGCCCGCGAGCGCGTGCTGGCGGCGGGTACGCGCATCGAGTACCTGGGCTTTCCCGTGCCCGAGGGCTTCGTGGTGGGCTACGGCATCGACTACGCCGAGCAGCATCGCGAGCTGCCGGACATCTACGTGATAGAGAATGAGTAGCGCAAGCCTAGAGCAACTCATCGCCGTCGCTCGTGGGGACGTCCCCGGCGACCTGCTCCTGGCCAACGCGCGCATCGTCAACGTCTTCACCTCGGAGATCGAGGAGGGCGATGTCGTCCTCTGCGAGGGCCGGATCGCCGGCATCGGCCAGGGGTACAAGGCACGAGAGGTGGTGGACCTCCGCGGCGCCTATCTACTGCCCGGCTTCATCAACGGCCACACCCACATCGAGAGCTCCATGCTCAGCATCGGCCAGTACGCGCGGGCGGTGGTGGCTCGCGGCACCACCTCC
>DAOUDQ010000301.1:0-4468 GCA_034431045.1 Dehalococcoidia bacterium
CCACCCTGGGCGAGGCGGCCGAAGATGGTTACGCTCTGGTGCTGGCGGCAGCCGGCGAGCCCGCGACGGTGGAGCGTTCCCTCAAGGACATAGGCGAACTCTCCCGGCGGGCGGCCGCCGCCTCCCTCGCAGAAGTGGATGAGAGCGCCCAGGGCCAGCTCTGGCAGGCCATCGCCAGCCTCGCCCGGCCCTCGCCCAGCGGCGCCAGTCTGCTCTGCAAAGCAGCCGTCCTGCCCTCCCAGGTGCCCACCCTTTCCGAGCAGATAGAGACGACGGGTCGAGAGCTGGGCCTGGAGCCGCTGCTGGTCTCCCATCTGACGGCAGGCGTCGTCTACAGCGCCTGGCCCCTTCCCCAGGACGATGACGCCCAACGGGCGCTCGACCTGGCGGCTACCCTTCGCCGGGCCGTCGCCCGCCTCGGCGGCAGCCTGGTGGTGGAGGCCTGCCCCCTGACCCTCAAGGAGAAGACCGATGTCTGGGGCGAGCCCGCTCCTGACTTCCCCCTCATGCGGCGGATCAAGGAGCAGTTCGACCCTCAGGGTATCCTCAGCCCCGGCCGCTTTCTGGGGAGGCTATGAGCGAGATGAGCGAGCGCAAGGCCACGGCTGCCCAAGAGGGCTTTAGCGGCCCTGATGCCCCCACCCTTCAGGACATCCTGCGCTGCGTCCACTGTGGCCTCTGCCTCGCCCACTGCCCCACCTACATCGAGCTAGGCCTGGAGACAGAGTCGCCTCGGGGCAGGCTCTACCTCATGCGCGCGC
Organism: Dehalococcoidia bacterium; assembly: GCA_034431045.1. Taxonomy (GTDB): domain Bacteria; phylum Chloroflexota; class Dehalococcoidia; order SM23-28-2; family SM23-28-2; genus SM23-28-2. The sequence goes on from DAOUDQ010000301.1 coordinate 762, forward strand.
TGAGCCAGGGGCGCATCCCCGTCAGCGAGAACGTCGTCCGCCACCTCGACCTCTGCCTGCAGTGCCGCAACTGCCAGGCCGTTTGCCCTTCCGGCGTCCGCTACGGCCGGATCATGGAAGAAGCCAGGGCCGAGATCCTGCGCGACGGCCACCGAGCCCCCGCATCCTGGCTGGCCAGCCGCCTCCTCCTGCGACTGTTCTTCTCTCACCCCCAGCGCCTTCGCTACCCGATGACCGCCCTGGGTCTGTACCAGCATTCCGGCTTCCAGGGCCTGCTGCGGCGCTCCCGTCTTCTGAACCTTCTGCCCGGCCCCTGGCGAAGTCTGGAGCAACTGCTGCCCCCGGTCTCGGCCCGCCCCTTCGCTGCTCGCGGCGTCGTCGGCAGCCCCCCGGATGACCCGCCCAGGCTCAGGGTAGCCCTTCTTTCTGGCTGCATGATGCCCTATATCTTCGGCCAGGTGCACGAGGCCACCGTCCGCCTGCTGGTGCGCCACGGCTGTCAGGTGGTAGTGCCGCCAGAGCAGGTCTGCTGCGGCGCCCTCCACCTCCACAGCGGCGACCGCCAGGAAGCCAGACGGCTCGCCCGCCGCAACATCGATGTCTTCCTGGCCGAAAACGTCGATGCCATCATCGTCAACGTGGCCGGCTGCGGCGCGGCCATGAAGGAATACGGCGAGCTACTGAAGGACGACCCTCGCTACGGCGAGAGGGCAGGTCGCTTCAGCGCCCTGGTCAAGGATGTGACCGAATTCCTGGCAGACCTGCCCTTGAGCGATGGTCTGGCCCCCCTGCACCAGGTGGTCACCTACCAGGACCCTTGTCACCTGGCCCACGCTCAGGCCATCAAGTCCCAGCCCAGGGCCCTCCTTCGGGCCATTCCCGGCCTGGAGCTGGTGGAGATGAGCCACCCAGATCAGTGCTGCGGCAGCGCTGGCCTCTACAACATCATCCACCCTCGAATGGCCCAGCGCCTGCTGCAGCGGAAGATGAGGGATGTGGCGGCCACCGGCGCCCAGGTCATCGCCACCGCCAATGCCGGCTGCGCCCTCCAACTGGAGGCCGGCCTAAGGCGCTACGGCCTGTCGGGAAGGGTCGCCCACGTAGTGGAGCTTCTGGACGAGGCCTATCAAAGGGGCGCCCGGCCAGCATAATGCTGGTCATCAGTGGATACAGGGGGTGAGAGCCATCAAGTTGAAGGTGGCCATCCCCATGCACTACGGTTAGGCCAGCGGCGGCCCCCCAAAGGCTCGCCCCCCTGGTGAGAGCCGAGGCCCAGGTCGTGGCTCTGGGCTAGGCTTGATCCCAGCCGATTCAGCAGGCCAAAGGGCCGCACTAGTTTTCTACCTTCTTTTAACCCCCGAAGCGCTCCTATTCACCATAGAGCCAGCCCTTTATTCGTCATACTTACAGACGGAGGAAAAGCGGCGACTTGTTGGCCGCTAGCTGAAAGGCTGTCGAGTGTTATGGAAAGCCCTCCGACTGGCCGATTTTACGTAACGAGGAGCCCTCTTCTAGCGTCTGAATATGTGACAGCACAAGTGTTGGTGAGCGTAGGCTCTCAGATTAGCGAATCTGCTGCAGCCCCTGCCCTCCTGAGGGATTCGGAGGTAGCGGCTGGAGGGATAAGTACTCGCAAGGACTGGCGGCCGTTCACCGCCAGAGAACGGAAGGTATGAACCTCCCTCTCATCGGCAGATCTTCGGCTCTAGCCGCCGACGGGAAAGAGGCGCGGGCAGAGCATGCTGCCCCCAGCCCCTCTCTCACGGACTTTTCTGCTCGCTATCGCCAGTCCTACCCCAAGGTTTTCGCCTATGTGTACGGCCGCGTCCAGGACAAGGAAGTGTCCCTGGACATCGTCTCGGAAGTGTTTGAGAAGGCCTTTGCCAAGGCTTCCTCGCTGCGCTCCGACGGGGCCTTTGAGGCCTGGCTATTCACCATCGCCCGCAACGCTGTAGCCAGCCACTGGCGCAAGGAGAAGCCAGCAGCCAAGGCCCTGCACAGCGTCGCCTGGGAGTGGGAACTCACCCAGCATCATCGCGACCCCGAACAGACCCTCCTGGAACGGGAGCAGATGGCGATCCTTCTCTACCATGTGCACCAGCTTTCCCAGCGGGAGCAAGAGATCCTCTCTTTGAAGTTCGACGCTGAACTAAGCAATCACCACATCGCCCAGGTTATGAGGACCAGCGAAGTCAACGTACGGGTCACCCTGTATCGGGCGCTTCATAAGCTGCGAGACCGAATGAAGAGTGTGCCACAATGAAGGAAGAGGAACGGGCCAAGAGGCTTTGCGATGCCATAGACGCCCTCCTCCGGGGCGAAGAGCTCGAGATGGAGCTGGATGACCAGGAGCTTATTGAGCTCCTGCGCATCGCCCGCTTGCGCCACCAGGCCGGCCGGGCTCTGGCTGACGTCGGCCTCACCTACCAGGAGCTGCTACGGCGTGTCCTCCAGGCCCGTATGGTAAATCGTCAGATGGTGCAGGGCGGTGAGAAGGTTGATGATCCGTCCCCAGAAGTGAGCAGCATTATCGACGAAGACCCTGGGGAGTTCCTCGACCCCCTGGACCCCGGCTATGGCAAGCTTGTCAACCTCCTGGACTTCCAGCCCAGGACCGCGCCCGCTGCTCCTACCGTCCAGACCACGACCAGCCAGGCGCGCCCGACCATCGCTCGCCAGGCCCGGCCGAGAACGCGCACGCTGATTTCTCGCTGGTCGCGCCGCAGCCACCGGAGCTCAAAGAAGGCCGAAGCCCTTTCCGCCGCCCTCGACCGTCTGGCTTCCAGCCGAAAGCGTACCATCTCGGTGGGCGACCCCGACATCGAGGAGCTAGTACAGGTAGCCCAGCTGCGTCGGTTCGTCGGCCAGAGCTTGGCCGCCGCCGGCAGCCCCTACAAGAGACGGCTGTGGACAGTCCTGCGCATGCGTTTGGCTGCCTCTCTGCGCCACCAGTCCTATGCTCCCCAGCGGCCCTCCGCCATCGCCGCCGTTGGCCGCTTGTCGTGGCGGCAGGCAGCAGCGGCAGCCGCTGGCATAGCCTTGTTGCTAGCTGCCCTGGGGCCCCTACCAGCCACCGGTTTGGCCGATCATCCCATAACCCATCTTTTCAACTTCGTAGAGGAACACGTGGGCGTGGGAGAGGTAGATGGGCCGCCTCCCACCGAGGTGCCCGTGACGGCTCCTGAGGAGCTTATTGCACCAGAAGAAGCCGAGTATCGTCTCGGCCTTGCCGTTCGCCAGCCTTCCTATCTGCCCGAGGGCTTCGAACTGGCTCGCTCCAGCTACCATCCGCAAAGCATGACCAGCCCTGAGCAAGGAATGTTCGTCCTCATCTACACCATCGGGGACGCCGATCCCACAACGATTGCCGATACAGATCCCCAGCTGTTGATATACCAGGAGAGAGCGTCCTCTGACAGCATGGCCGTGATGAATGGCCAGGCCGAAGACGTAATGCTGGCAGGCCATGTGCCTGGCACCTATGCGCGCGCCTTCTGGGCGGCTGGGGAACAAGGAACCCTTGAGGGTGCAGACCAGAACGCCGAAAGCCTCTTCTTCGACAACGACGACGTTCGGGTTATCATCACCTACAAGAACGGCGATCAAGAAAAAGACGAACTCTTGCGCATCGCTGAGTCGATGCTGAGCCAGTAGGAGAATCCAGGGCACTTCGGCCCGACAGGCTCGGGACGAACGAAGGGGCGGCC
>DAOUDQ010000302.1:0-2774 GCA_034431045.1 Dehalococcoidia bacterium
ACACGCCAGCGTCGGTCAGCATCTCATCGAGGGCGCGCCGGATAGTCAGGTCCTCGTGCAGGAGGTCGGTGTAGTACTTCTCGGCGAACCCCCTGCTCTGCCAGCCGTAGAGATAGCCGAGGCGAAAGCCGTGAGGGTGAACCTTCTGCCCCATGCTAGCCTTCAACCTCCTCTACCACGACCGTAACGTGGCTGCGTCGCTTCAGGATGGGAGAAGCACGGCCGCGGGGACGTGCCCGCCATCGCTTGAGCCTGGGGGCGTCGCCAGCATAAGCGGCGATCACTCGCAGGTAACGGGGGTCTATCTGGTAGTTGTTCTCGGCGTTAGCTGCCGCCGACTTCACCAACTTGGCCACCGCCCTGGCATGAGGCGACGGCATATGGCGCAGGCGGGCCAGAACCTCGGTCACGCTCCTGCCTGGCAACTGCTCGAGGACGAGCCTTATCTTCTTAGGCGATACGGCCACGTTCCTGGCCACGGCTCTCACCTGCATACTACATCCCTACCGCCGACGCACCTTGGTAAACTTCTCCGACCGCCCACCGTGGCCACGGAAGGTGCGCGTCAGGGCGAACTCCCCCAAGTGGTGGCCGACCATGTTCTCGGTAATAAAGATGGGCACATGGCGCCGACCGTCGTAGATGGCGATGGTCAGGCCCACCATCTGGGGCATGATGGTGGAGGCCCGCGACCAGGTGCGAATGATCGCCTTCTGGCCAGAGCGCTGCACGTCCTCCACCTTCTTCATCAGCTTGGCTTCCACGAACGGACCCTTCTTGGTCGATCTGGTCAACGCTTACCCCCTAGCTGCCACGGCGACGTCGCACAATATACTTATCGCTGTCCTTGCGGCGGCGAGTGCGATAACCCAGGGCCGGCTTGCCCCACGGCGTCTTGGGCCCGGGCAAACCGATGGGGGCCTTCCCCTCGCCGCCACCGTGAGGGTGATCGCGGGGGCTCATGGCCGAGCCGCGCACCTGGGGCCGCCGCCCCATGAGGCGGGCACGCCCTGCCCGGCCGAGCTTGATCTGGCTGTGCTCGACGTTGCCCACCTGGCCGATAGTCGCCAGGCAGTCGGCCAGGATCTTGCGTATCTCCCCCGAGGGCAGGCGCACAAGCACGTACCGCTCCTCCTTGGCCATCACCTGAGCAGCAGAACCGGCACTGCGCACCAGCTGGCCGCCCCTCTTCAAGAACAGCTCCACGTTGTGCACCGCTGTGCCCAGCGGTATCTTCCTCAGGGGCAGGGTATTGCCCGGCCGTATTTCGGCCTCAGGGCCGGACATCACCGTATCCCCCACCTTCAGACCCACCGGCCAGAGGATGTAGCGCTTGTCGCCGTCGGCATAGTGGACGAGGGCGATGCGCGCCGAGCGGTTGGGGTCGTATTCGATGGCCGCCACCTTGCCCGGCACACCAAACTTGTCCCGCTTGAAGTCGATGACGCGCAGCATCCGCTTGGCGCCGCCGCCGCGGTGGCGCACCGTGATCCGTCCCTGACGGTTGCGGCCCGCCTTCTTCTTCAGGGGCACCCTCAGGGACTTCTCGGGCTTCTTCTTGGTGACCTCCTCGAAGGTGTAGCCCGTCGCTCCCCGTCGGCCGGGAGAGGTGGGCTTGTACTGCTTAATCCTCATCTCTACACACCCTCGAACAGTTCGATCTTGTCCCCTGGTGCCAGGGTGACAATAGCCTTCTTCCAGGCGGGGCCGACGACCTGCCTTCTGCCCCAGCGGCGCTGCTTGCCCCTCACGTTCATCACGTTAACTGCCACCACCCGCACGTCGAAGGCCTTCTCCACCGCCTGCTTGATCTGAGTCTTGTTGGCTCCTCTGGCCACTCGAAAAGCATACTTGTCCTCGGCCAGCAGGTAGGAGCCCTTCTCAGTCACCAGGGGCTGCTGAATCACGTCGTAGGGGTGAATGGCCTTGGGCATCCTAGCTCGCCTCCTGCTCGCCGGCAGCCACGCCGGTCATTGGTCGCCGCTGCCCGGCGCGATCGCCGCCCCAGAGGGCCTCGCAGCGGCGCACCGCCGCTACCGTCATCACCAGGTCGCGATGGGTGAGCATGTCCAGCACATTCAGATAGGCGGCGGGCAGAACCTTCGTCTTCGGTATGTTACGGGCGCTGACATGCACGCTGCGGTCCGGCTCGCCGGTGACGATGAGGGCCGATCGCTCGATGCCCAGGTTGGTCAGGACGCTCACCATGTCTTTAGTGCGCGCCTTCTCCAGGGCCAGCTTGTTGACCACCACCAGCCGGCCGTCGGCCACCTTGCCCGATAGCACGGAGCGGATGGCCAGCCGCTTCATACGCTTGGGCAACGCCTGGCGGTAGCTGCGAGGCTTCGGCCCGAAGGCGGCCCCGCCACCCCGGCGCTGGGGCGCACTAGCGGGCCCTGCGCGCGCCCGGCCAGTGCCCTTCTGAATACGAACCTTGGCCGTGCTGCCCCGAACCTCGCTCCGTGTCTTGGCGCTGGCGCTGCCAGCCCGCTGATTGGCCCGCTGAGCCACAAACGCCTGATGCACCACCGCCAGGTTGGGCTTGATGGCAAAGACCCGATCGTCCACCGCGATGGCCTTCAACTTGGCTCCTTGGGCGTTGTATACAGGAAGCTTCACGACTTCTCGCCCTCTGTCTCTTCAGCCGGCGGTTCCTCAGCCGGCGGCTCCTCGGCCGGTGGCTCCTCGGCCGGCGGCTCCTCGGCCGACGGCTCCTCAGCCGACGGCTCCTCAGCCGACGGCTCCTCAGCCGACGGCTCCTCAGCCGACGGCTC
>DAOUDQ010000303.1:0-7536 GCA_034431045.1 Dehalococcoidia bacterium
CAGCTTCAGGGGGCTTACTGGCAGGTCAACGAACAGGTCAGGCATCATGAAGGCCGTCGTCAGGGCCACCCGCGTATACCTGTTGGCCCATAGCCCCGCAAGAAGGGCCACGAACAGCACCAGGAAGATGCCTATTATCAGGAAAGCTCGCCGATAACGTCGCATCGACTTTCAGCAAGGAACGCGCTTTGTTACCATTCTATTGTATGAACTGCCATGAAAGATAGAATCGCTTCTCTACCACGAGGGCTTTACGTCATCATCGATCCCGAGGTGGCCGGCGGCCGCCCCGAGGAGGAGATAGCCCGCCAGGCCATCGAGGGCGGGGCCAGGCTTGTCCAGTTGCGGGACAAGCAGCGCCAGAAGGGGCTGCAACTGGCGGTGGCCCAAAGGTTGAAAGAAATCTGCGCCCAGGCCGGTGTTCCCCTGATCATCAACGACCACCTGGACCTGGCCCTGGCGGCGGAAGCGGACGGCGTGCATGTGGGCCAGAAGGACCTGCCGGTGAGCGTCGTGCGGCGGCTGATGCCGGGGGCCATCATCGGCTGCTCCACCAACAACGTCGAAGAAGCCCTGCGCGCCCAGGCCGACGGCGCCAGCTACGTCTCGGTGGGACGCCTGTTTCCCACCGGCTCCAAGACGGATACCCGACCGGCCACCCCCGAGACGCTCCGCGCCGTCAAGCAGGCGGTCGCCATTCCGGTGGCCGCCATCGGCGGCATCAACGAGGAGAACATCGACACCGTCCTAGAGGCGGGGGCCGACCTGGTGGCAGTCATCGGGGCGGTGGTGGCCGCCCCCGACGTGCGAGAGGCGGCCCGCCAGCTAGCCGAGAGGGTCAACGAGTACTCGCGGCGAAGCGGGCGGGGCTGAAGGGCTCCAGCGAAATCTCGCTCTTCCCTTGCGCTAGCCACTGTGCCATCAAGCGGCCGGTGATGGGCGCCAGGAGGATGCCCTTACGGAAGTGGCCGCTGGCCACGCTCAGCCCCTCCCAGCCGGGGACGGGGCCGAGGATGGGCAGGCCGTCGGGGGAGCCCGGCCGCAGGCCAGCCCAGTCCGAGGCCACCTCAGCATAGGCCAGACTGGGCACCAGAGTGGCGGCCATCCTTCGCAGGACAGCGAGACCCTTGGCGGTAGTGTTCTTGCGGAAGCCCACGTCCTCCACCGTCGCCCCGACGAAGAGGAAGCCGTTGGCTTTGGGCGCGAGGTAGCCGCCGTCCTCTCCCAACAGGATGTACCTCAGCGGCGACGAGAAGTCGGGAAAGGCCAGCATCTGCCCCCGCATCGGCTTCACCGGCAGCGTCACGCCCAATCGGCGGCCGAGGGCTGCCGTCCAGGAGCCAGCGGCGAGAACCACCTGCCCAGCCATCATCCTCCCCTCGCCGGTGCGCACGCCAGCCACCCGCGAGCCGCTGGTCACAAATCCTGTCACCGCCACCCCTTGGTGTAGGGTAGCGCCGCGAGCGACCGCCGCCTGGGCCAGGGCCTGGGTCAGACGATGGGCGTTCATCTGGTGAAGGTGCGGGGAGTACACACCACCGCGAGCCGCCGCCAGTCGTGGCTCCAGGCGGCGCAGCGCCTCTGGATCCACCCACTGCATCACGCCCCGCGGCCGCTGGCGTTCCACAAGGGCACGCAGCTCGCCGGCGTCCTCGTCGCTGAGGGCCACCCGTAGGATGCCCGAACGCAGGTACTCCACGTCGATGCCCGTCTCCTGGCCTAACGTCTCGGCCAGCGAGGGGTGGAGTTGCATGCTCGCCAGGCAGAGGTTGAAGAGAGGGCCCGACTCCAAGGACAGCTCCAGAGGGGCCAGGATGCCCGCCGACGCCCCCGACGCCTCGCCGCCGACCTCCCCTCGCTCGAGGATGGTCACCCGGGCGCCCGCCCCGGCCAGATAATAAGCGATGGCGCAGCCAATGGCACCACCGCCAACGATGATCATATCGGGGGCTGCCATCGAAAACTCCTCAGCCCCCGCCTACCATGCGCACGATCTCCAGGACATCGCCGTCCTGAAGGACAACCTCCGACCATTTCTGGCGCTGGAGGATGGTCCCGTTGTGGGCCACGGCCACGTAGCGGGGATTGATGTCGAGGGTCTCCAGGAAGGCGGTAAGCCTGACTGGCCCTTCGACCTCTCGCTTCTCGCCGTTGACAGTGAGGGTGATCACGACCTCCTCCTCCGGGCGGGCGCTGCCGCCGCCTCGACCACGGCTTCAGCCAGCCGCCGGGCCGCCGCTCCGGGCGAGGGCGAACCCAGGATAGCCGAAATGACGGCGGCGCCCTTGGCCCCCGCTTCCATCACCTGACCCACGTTCTCAGCGGTGACGCCTCCCACAGCCACAATGGGGATGCTCACCCTGGCGGCGACGTTCTCCAGGAGCCCCAGCCCAGCGGGCGCCAGGCCGGGGTGGGAGCGGGTAGGGAAGATGGCCCCTACCTGCACGTAGTCCGCGCCCTCCTCCTGGGCCTTCACCGCCTCCTCGGCGCTATGCACGGAGCGCCCGATGATGAAACCATCGCCCGCCAGGCGGCGGGTCACCGCCACCGACGGGCCCTTTTCCGGCAGATGAACGCCGTCGGCGCCGCAGAGCAGGGCCACGTCGAGACGACTGTTCACGATCAGAAGAGCCTTGTCTTGCGTTATCGCCCGCAGGCGGTCGGCCAGGGGGACGAGCTGGGCCGCCGCCAGGTCCTTCTCCCGCAGTTGCACCACGTTGGCGCCGCCGGCAACCGCTCGGGCCACGGCCTCCTCCAGCGATAGGCTCTGGCACAGGCGGCGGTCGGTGATAAGGGTCAGGCAGGGTATGGGCAGCTTCATCAGGAACCAGCGGCCGGCCGGGCCACGCCCTCGATCGGGCTGCTGGCCGAGGCGTAAGCCTTCTTGGGGATGCGTCCCGCCAGGTAAGCCTTCCTCCCAGCCTCCACCCCCAAGCGAATGGCCTCGGCCATTAGGGCAGGGGCTTGCGCCTCGGCGATAGCCGTATTGACCAGCACGGCGTCGGCCCCGATCTCCATAGCTAGCGAGGCATCGGACGGCACACCCAGGCCAGCGTCCACCACCACCGGCACCCTGGCCTCCTCCACGATTATCTGGATCTCCTCCAGGGTGAAGATGCCCCGCCCCGAGCCGATGGGCGAGCCGAGGGGCATCACGGTGGCGCAACCCACCTCCTCCAGGCGACGGGCCAGGATGGGGTCGGCGTGAATGTAGGGCAGAACGGTGAAGCCCTCGCCGATGAGCACCTGGGCGGCCTCCAGCGTGCCCGCTGCGTCGGGCAGGAGGTACTTGGGGTCGGGGATCACCTCCAGCTTGATCCAGTGGGAGCCGGTGACCTCGCGGGCCAGGCGGGCAGTGAACAGGGCATCCTCCACCGTGCGACAACCGGCGGTATTGGGCAGAATGGTGTACTTGCTCCAGTCGATGAGGTCCAGGAGGGTCTTCTCCTTGGGGTTGTCCAGGTTGAGGCGGCGGATGGCCACGGTCACAATCTCCGCCCCCGAGGCCTCGAGGGCGGCCAGCATCTCCTCGGTGCTCCGGTACTTACCGGTCCCCGCCATCAGGCGAGAGCGAAACTTCTTGCCAGCGATCTCCAGATGGTCTTCCATGGCAACGATTCCCCTTCCGGACGAACCCTTACTTAGCGCGCCTTTTGGCCAGTTTCTCCTGCTCAGCCTGAACCTGCCTCGACGTCTCCTCGCCCAGGTGGCGGGAGATCTGCATGGCGCAGAACTTGGGCCCGCACATCGAGCAGAACTCGGCCTCCTTGAAGATGTCAGGAGCCAGGGTCTCATCGTGCATGCGGCGGGCCGTTTCGGGGTCCAGGGAGAGGGCGAACTGCTTCTCCCAGTCGAAGTCGTAGCGGGCCCGCGATAGCTCGTCGTCCCGCGCCCGCGCCCCCGGGTGCTTGCGGGCTACGTCGGCGGCGTGGGCGGCGAGCTTGTAGGCGACAACCCCCTCCCTGACGTCGTCCAGGTCGGGCAGGCCCAGGTGCTCCTTGGCTGTTACGTAGCAGAGGAAGCTGGCCCCGGCGTAGCCGGCCACGGTGGCCCCGATGGCCGAGGTAATGTGGTCGTAGCCGGGGGCGATGTCTGTCACCAGGGGCCCCAGCACGTAGAAGGGCGCCTCGTCGCAGATCTCCTGCTGCACCTTGACGTTCATCTCGATCTCGTCCAGGGGGATGTGGCCCGGCCCCTCCACCATCACCTGGCAGTCCCTGGCGCGAGCGCGATGGGTCAGCTCGCCCAGGGTGCGCAGCTCGGCGAACTGGGCCTCATCGCTGGCGTCGGCCAGGCAGCCCGGCCGCAGGCCATCGCCCAGGCTGAAGGCCACGTCGTAGCGGCGAAAGATGTCGCAGATGTCATCGAAGCGCTCGTAGAGAGGGTTCTGCTTGTGGTGGTAGAGCATCCACTGGGCGATGATGGAGCCGCCGCGGCTGACGATGCCGGTCACCCGCTTGCTCACCAGCGGCATGTGCTCCAGAAGGACGCCGGCGTGGATGGTCATGAAGTCCACGCCCTGCTGAGCCTGGTGCTCGATCATCCCCAGGAGGTCTTCGGCGGTCAGGTCCTCCACCCGATCGACCAGGGTCACCGCCTCGTAGATGGGAACGGTACCGATGGGGACAGTGCTCTCGCTGATGATGGCCGCCCGGATGGCATCGATGTCGCCGCCGCAGCTCAGGTCCATCGCTGTGTCAGCGCCGAAACGTACGGCCAGGCGCAGCTTCTCCAGCTCCTGCTCGATGTTGGAGCTGACGGCGGAGTTGCCAATGTTGGCGTTGATCTTGATGCTCGCCGCCAGGCCGATGCCGATGGGGTCCAGCTTCATGGCCAGATGATTGACGTTGGCCGGGATCACCATGCGGCCCCTGGCCACCTCCTGGCGCACCACCTCCGGCTCCAGCCCTTCCTTCTCGGCCACCCGCCGCATAGCGTCGCTGATCACGCCCTGGCGAGCATAGTACAGTTGAGTGACCGGCTTGCCCTTGGAGGCCATGACTGGCTCCTTTCTAGAGACGCCCTCCCCTTTAAGAGATTCGCGCCGCTGGGTGTACCAGCGACGCGTTGTTCAGGAAGTCTCTTCCGATTCCCTGCGCTGGCATTACCCAGATCAGGTTCCGACGGTCGGCGGCAGCTTTGCCACCCTCTCAGCCCGGCTCACCCGAGCTCCCGCACGGCTCTTATTCGATTGGCACTTTCAGGTTAGCAGGCAGACGAGCCAATGTCAACGATTCTCGCCTTCCCACCAGCGGTAGAAGTGATTTACCGGCCCCGGCCCCTTCCCCAGAGCGAAGGCATGCTCCAGGGCCGCCGTCACGTACTCCTTGGCCCGCCCCACCGCCTCCTCAACGCCAGCACCCTGGGCCAGCCAAGCAGCGATAGCGGAGGCGAAGGTGCACCCCGTGCCTCGCCCGTGGCGAGTGGCCAGTCGCGGCGCCGAGAAGCGGCGAAAGCCCCTGCCGTCGTACAGCAGGTCCACCGCCTCCGGCCCCGAGGCGTGGCCGCCAGTGATCACCACGTTCCTGGCCCCCAGGGCCGCGATCTCCTGCGCCGCCCGCTGCAAATCTCCGTCGGTCTCCAGGCGGCGGCCCACCAGCGCCTCCGCCTCGGGGATGTTAGGTGTGACCACAGTGCACAGAGGGAGCAGTTCTGCCCTGAGAACGCTCAAAGCGTCCTCCCTTAGCAGGCGGTCGCCGCTCTTGGCGGCCAGCACCGGATCGACCACCAGGCTCGGCAGGCGATGCTGCCGCACTCTCTCCGCCACGACGCGAACGATCCCCGCATTGGCCAGCATCCCCGTCTTCACGGCATCGAGGCCCACATCCCGGACGATGGCGTCGATCTGGGCGGCCACCAGCTCTGACGGAAGCTCGTGGATAGCTTGCACCCCCGTGCTATCCTGAGCGGTGACGGCAGTGACGGCGCAGGTGCCGTACACGCCCAAGGCAGCGAAGGTCTTGAGGTCGGCCTGGATGCCGGCGCCGCCGCTGGAATCGGAGCCAGCGATGGTCATGACCGTTCTTTCCATGGCTTCTCGCCGGCAACGTAGCAGACGGCCTCATGGGCGTCAAGAAAACGACGCTAGCGCCGATAAGGGAAGTTCACGCTATAATCAGGGATCGGAAAAGGGAAGGAGCGTCGATCGTGTTATCGCGTATAGGCGTGTTAACCAGAGGCAAGGAAGCGCTGGAGGACATCACCCACAGGGTCAACGACGTCGTCCGCCGCAGCGGCGTCGAGGAAGGCGTCTGCTATCTGTACCTGCCACACACCACTGCCGGCATCATCATCAACGAGAACGCCGACCCCTCAGTGGGGCGAGACATCCTGGACCGCCTGGAGGCCCTGGCCCCCAGCAAGGGCAACTACCACCACCTCGAGGGCAACGCCCCCGCCCACATCAAGTCTACCCTCACGGGGCTCTCCCTGACGGTGCCGATCGAGAAGGGACGCCTGGCCCTGGGCCGCTGGCAGGGCGTGTTCTTGTGTGAGTTCGATGGGCCGCGCGACAGAACGGTCGTCGTGCAGGTGCTCCCCAGCCAGGCCGCCAGACCAAGCCAGCCGTTCGAGGGCGAAGGCGGTCAGCCTTGAGAGGCAGGAGAAAGAGATGACCAGCGAAGATCTACTCGAGGAAGCCATAGAGGAGGCGGCCCGCCTGGTGGTGGCCTCCAAGCACGTCGTGGCCCTGGTGGGGGCAGGCCATTCCGTCGAGAGCGGCATTCCCCCCTTTCGGGGGCCGGGCGGCTTGTGGACCAAGTACGGCGAGCCGGACATGCTGGGCTACCAGAGCTTCATGCGCGATCCCAAGAAGTGGTGGGAGGAGACGATAAGCCGCACCGGCCCCATGCGGGAGCTCATCGACGCCCTGTCTCAGGCCCAGCCCAACCCCGGCCACTACGCCCTGGCCGAGCTAGAGCAAATGGGCCAGCTTCAACACATCATCACCCAGAACATCGATAACCTCCACCAGGAGGCAGGCAGCAAAGCGATCACCGAGATCCACGGTAGCCGCGTGAAGCTGCGCTGCATCAGCTGCAACACCCGCTGGCCCCTCGACGACTTCACCATCGAGGAGCTTCCGCCCAAGTGCCCCCAGTGCGGCGGCATGGTGAAGAGCGATACGGTGATGTTCGGCGAACCCATCCCCCGCGACGCCCTCGAGGAGTGCATCCGCCAGACCCGCATGTGCGATTGCATGCTCCTGGTGGGCACCTCAGGGGTAGTCTATCCGGCGGCCGGCTTCCCCCAGGACGTGAGAATGGCTGGCGGCAAGCTGATCGAGTTCAACATCAACGAGACGGCCCTGACCCCCCTATGCGATATCATCCTGCGGGCGCTGACAGGCACCTCCCTGCCCCTGCTGACGGAGCGCGTCCGCGAGCTTGCGGCGGCCTAAGGCGCAAGGCTATGATGGGCCACGCCCGTCTGCCCTAGGCAGGGCTGCCAAGACGGGCGATTCAGCCTGAGGAGGGGGGTCTATGGAGTTTCGGTTCACCCCTGAGGAGGAGGCTTTTCGGCAAGAAGTGCGCCAGT
>DAOUDQ010000304.1:0-2378 GCA_034431045.1 Dehalococcoidia bacterium
GAGGAGCAGCCAGGGCTGGGTGGGCTCGATGGCTAGATAGAAGGCCATGCCCATGCCCAGGACGATGGCCAAGAGGTAGGCCCGGTCCAATCGGGGTACAGCCTGGATTAGCGTATCCACGGGGCCGATCCTAGGCGGGCGAACACATACTGTCAAACCGCTGCCGTTACGCCCGCCAGCTCCTCCATGACCCGCTCCAGCGCTTGGGGCCAGGCCGGGCCCAGGCGGGCCCGCTCCAAGCGCAGCGTCGTCCGGCCCAGGCGCACGCCGTCCGGCAGCCGCTCTCGCAGGGCGTCCGCCGGGAGCTGGCGGCCCTCCTTCAGGCGCACCACGATCTGCCCATCCTCCGTGGCGATCGACTGCACCCCCGCCTGGAGGGCCAGCACCCGCAGGCGCACGACGTAGAGGAGGTTTCTGGCCAGCGGCGGCGGCGATTGAAAACGGTCCGTCAATTCCTGGGCCAGCTCGTCCACCTGGCTCAGGCTCTCCATCTGGGCCATGCGCTGGTAGAGGGCCAGGCGCAGGTTGAGGTCGGGCACATAGGCCTCGGGCAGGTGGGCCGACAGGGGCAGGTCGATGGTCACCTCCGGGCCTTCCTTGGGCGGTGGAGGCGGCGGCTGCCCTTGCATCATCGCCCGCAGGCGCTCTACCGCCTCCGCCAGCAGCCGACAGTACAGCTCGAAGCCGACGGCCGCCATGGGGCCGCTCTGCTCCGGCCCCAGGAGGTTGCCGGCGCCGCGGATCTCCAGGTCGCGCAGGGCGATCTGGAAGCCCGCTCCCAGCTCGGTGGCCTCGAAGATGGTCTGGAGGCGCTTCTGGGCGGCCTCCGTCAGGCGAGCCTTGCGGTCATAGATCAGGTAGGCGTAGGCCAGGCTTGCCCCCCGCCCCACGCGGCCGCGAAGCTGGTAGAGCTGGGCCAGCCCCAGCTTGTCGGCCTGGTGAATGACGATGGTGTTGACGTTCGGTATGTCCAGGCCTGATTCGATGATGGTGGTGCACACAAGCACATCGATGCGTCCGTTCACGAAGTCCAGCATCACCTGCTCCAGCAGGTGCTCCGGCATCTGGCCGTGGGCGACGGCGATCTCCGCCTCGGGCACCATCTCTCGCAGGCGGCGGGCCACGTAGTCGATGCTCTGCACCCGGTTGTGGACGAAGTAGACCTGGCCGCGGCGGTCGAGCTCGCGCAGGATGGCCTCGCGGATGAGCCGCTCATCGAACTCCGAGACGTAGGTCTTGATGGGCAAGCGCTCCTCGGGCGGCGTCTCCATGGTGGACATGTCGCGGATGCCCCCCAGGGCCATGTACAGGGTGCGGGGGATAGGCGTGGCCGAGAGGGTGAGGACATCCACCTCGCGCCGCATCTGCTTCAGGCGCTCCTTGTGAGTCACCCCGAATCGCTGCTCCTCGTCGATGATCACCAGTCCCAGGTTCTTGAGCTGCACGTCCTTCTGGATGAGGCGGTGGGTGCCGATGACGATGTCCACCGCCCCCGCGGCCAGGTCGGCCAGGACCTGGCGCTGCTCGCTCTCCGAGCGGAAGCGCGATAGCATCTCGATGCGCAGGGGGAAGCCGGCCAGCCGCTGGCTGAAGGTCTGGAAGTGCTGCTGGGCCAGGACGGTGGTGGGCACCAGCACCGCCACCTGCATGCCGTCCAGCACTACCTTGAAAGCGGCGCGGATGGCCACCTCCGTCTTGCCGTAGCCCACATCGCCGCACACCAGGCGGTCCATGGGCCGGGGCATCTCCATGTCCTGCTTCACCTGGCGGATGGCCAGGAGCTGGTCCGGCGTCTCCACGTAGGGGAAGGAGGACTCGAGCTCTAGCTGCCAGGGGGTGTCGAGCGAGAAGGCCTGGCCGGGAATTACCTCGCGGGCGGCATAGAGGGCCAGCAGCTCCCTGGCCAGGTCGCCGACGGCGCGGCGCACTCGTGCCTTGGTGCGAGCCCATTCCTGGCTGCCCAGGCGGGTGAGGCTGGGGGTGTAGTCGCCGGGCCCCACATAGCGGCTGACGCGGTCTAGCTGGTCGGTGGGCACGAACAGCCTGTCGCCCTCGGCGTAGTGCAGCTCCAGGTATTCGCGCTCATGGCCATCGAAGGTCAGGCGCACCAGCCCGGCGAATCGGGCGATGCCGTGTTCCACGTGCACCACGTGGTCGCCTGGTGCCAGCTCGGCCAGGAAGGCCTGGCGGTCGACCCCTCGCCGAGGGAGGGCCCGCCGCTGCTTGGTGAAGCCGAAGATCTCCGTATCGGTGAGAAGGGGCAGGTCGTAGGAGGCGGCGGCCAGGCGCCAGCCGCCGGGCAGCGAGCCCTGAATGATGGCCAGCCCGCCCGGCTCGATAGGCGACATTACCTCACTACTGGGCGTCGCCACCACGTC
>DAOUDQ010000305.1:0-2735 GCA_034431045.1 Dehalococcoidia bacterium
CTGCTCTAGGACCAGGACCAGGGCCGCCAGCTTAATCGCCCGCGGCGTAAGCGGGCTCGGCAGGTCCTCATAGGCCACGAACATGCTCAGCCCCACCCAACTCAGCCCCCGAGCTCCCGCGACGCGCTGGACCCTGCTGGGACTATTGAAGGCCAGAACTGTGTAGCGTTCGCCAGAGGGCGGGAATTCCGTCACCCACCACACACGCATGCTCTCGGAGAGGCTCCCGCGCTCATCAAACTGCTTCTCATCGTGCGTAAACTCTTCTACAGTCATGCTCCGCGCGGCCAAACCATCGCCTAGGTAGTACCTGATAACCCAGTAAGCCTCTTGATGCATCGGCGCCAGAACTACAACATCCGAAGGTGCAACGTTTTCGCGCAGGAACTCTCCCACGCCCCTAAAGTCTGCCCTCTCGCTCTCGTAGTAGCTCAGAGTCGGAGGCACGCTCAGCGCGACGGCTAGCACTGTGGTCCCAACCAATACCGCACGGCCGGCAACCCTAGCCATACGCTCCTTCTCTGCACTGGGAATGAACCGCCACTGCTTCGCCAGGGAAGACACCCACTCCGCCAGGTATTGGATCCCCACCGCAGCAGCCACTGCAAACAGGGGCAGCAGGAAGACGATCCGCCTCGTAGGCAAGAAGGTACTTATCCACTGCGACCCAATGATTAGGATCGGCAAGAAGGCCAGGGCATAGCCTGTCAGTAGCAACGGTACCAGTTGCCGCTTCCTGACGGAAGCAATCAGAGCGATGGCTATTAGTGCGTAAAACAGCCAGACCAGGGGGCTGATCCCGGAACCATTCGTAAACAACCAGTTTGCCGTCTCGTGGGAAAAGGACGGATTCGGTGTTAGGTCGTATTCTATAGCTCCACGCCACCTTTCTCCCGACACTTCCTGCGTGAGCCGGTGGACGCCAAGGAACGCGACCCACGGCAGAAAGGCAGCGAAGGCGGCCCCAATGGCGACTAGCAACCTCCGTAGCCTGTCCCAGGATATGGGGAGAGTCTCGACCTGCAAGCCGTACCTGGCCTTCATGAGGACTAGGACGAGGCCAAGGCCAGCTTGTAAGGCCAGCACTACCGGCGTGGTAGGGTTCAGGTAGAGGCCCAGCATTAGTACTATCGAGTAAGCGACCCATAGCCTGCTTTCATTCCGCTGTAGGGCCCAGACCAGCAGCACCACCGATGCCAAGTGTACCGCCGAGAACTCGCTCCAGTAACGGACATCCTGGGCGTAGCGGATGTCCGACGGGGCCACGGCTACGATGGCAGCAGCCATCAGGCCGACGGCGGGACTAAAGAGACGTCTACCCAACAGATACACGAGCCCTACCCCCGCGATGCTGGCAAAGACCGAAGGCAGCCTTGTGACCCATTCGGACTCGCTAAGTAGAAGTGCGGGCTTCACCAGCAAGTGGCTTGCAGGTGGCTCCAGATAGCTTTCCCGCGCTAGCCCATTGAAAAGCTCCGGCAGCGGAGGCCGAGCTCTGGTGACGTCCCAGTAGTCGTCGAGATGGAAGCTTTCAGTGAGATCGCAAAACCGCAATACCGCTGCAACAATTAGAACTAAGATGAAAGCACCCGTCTCGGGCTTCAAGAGACGTGCGCCATCAGTCATCGTACGGCCTGGCGCTGCCATAGGGCGGAACAAGGGAAGATTCCCCCAGGTTCCTCATGTTCTACTTCGTGGCGAAGACATTTCTCCCATCGAGACCCGCCGGGGAGACCCCGTCACGATAGGTGAACAGGTCGCTACTCATCTGAGACGCCTCCAGTGATAGCCAAAGGGCTCCGTGGGCTTAGCCTCTCAGTCGACCGTTGATAGGACAGCCTCGAAGCTGCCCAGTGTCCCCTCGCTCCAGGCATCGGGGTGAGCGATGGTGGTCTCGTCGCACTCCTCGCAGCTAACACCTCGTCCGGCAGCCAGGAGCAATTGGTCACCGTCCCGC
Organism: Dehalococcoidia bacterium; assembly: GCA_034431045.1. GTDB lineage: Bacteria > Chloroflexota > Dehalococcoidia > SM23-28-2 > SM23-28-2 > SM23-28-2. The sequence goes on from DAOUDQ010000305.1 coordinate 1,958, forward strand.
AGCACGGCGAATCGACGTTCCACAATGGTGCCAAAGTGGCTGTCGTCATGGAATCTCGCAGAAACTGTCAAGACACCCGAAGCAAGCGACTCCTCCCCAGGGCTCGGCCGTGAGACCTCATATTCGGGCTCACCGACGAAGTAGGCTCCCCCGGCCGTCAGCTCCCACAAGCCGCCGTACTCGGAGCCCCGACGGGAATTCGAGTCGAGGCGGTAGGCTGTCATCTTCCCCTCATTCCACACGTAGACATCCACCAGGGGATAGTCTGTCGGGTTGCGGAGGTCGAGGCTGACCACCTGCCGCTCGTTCCAGGCGGCATCGGGCACCAGGACGGCCTCGAGGTCGCCGAGAGTCCCTTCGCTCCAGGCATTGGGCTGAGCGATGGTGGTCTCGTCGCACTCCTCGCAGCGAACACCTCGTCCTTCAGCCAGGAGCAGTTCGTCGCCGTCCCGCAGCACGGCGAATCGACGGTCCACAATGGTCCCAAAATGGCTGTCGTCATGGAATCTCGCAGAAACTGTCAAGACACCCGAAGCAAGCGAGTCTTCCCCAGGGCTCGGCCGTGAGACCTCATATTCGGGCTCACCGACAAAGTAGGCTCCCTCGGCCGTCAGCTCCCACAGGCCACCGTACTCATACCCTCGGCGCGAATTGGAGTCGAGGCGGTAGGCTGTCATCTTCCCCTCGTTCCACACGAAGATGTCCACCAGGGGATAGTCTGTGGGGTTGCGGAGGTCGAGGCTGACGACCTGCCGCTCGCTCCAGGCCGCATCGGGCA
>DAOUDQ010000306.1:0-4951 GCA_034431045.1 Dehalococcoidia bacterium
AACTCCATCGCCCAGAAGAACCTGGCTCGCCTAGCCACTCTGGGCGAGGGGGCAGCTGTCCAAGCGGAGGGAGGCAAGAAGCTCTCTCCCCAGATGTTCATATCGGAGACGGGCAAGACTGGCATAACTGTCCTGACGCGGCCGGCCGCCCAGGCTGTCATCCGCATGACGGCAGGGGACGAGGTCTTCCTCCGTCGTCAGAACAACACCTTGGTGGTGGAGAGCAGCCAGGGAGAATATCTGGGAGAGGTAGAGCCTAAGCTGGGCAGGCGCCTCATCAAGCTTATGGAGGGGGGCAACCAGTACGCGGCAGCCATCGCCGCCCTTAGCCAGGACGACGTCCGGGTGATCATCAAGGAAACCTTCCAGCACCCCAGCCAGGCGGGCAAGCTCTCCTTCCCGCCCGCGGCCGGGGCCGCCTTCCGCCCCTACACCAAGGAGGGCTTGGTGCGCCACGATATGGAAGAGGAGAGCTTCGAGGAGGGAGAGGACGTAGAGGACTGGGACAGCCGTAGCAAGGGTCCGGAGGTCGATGTCACCCTCTACGAGTTCGCCACCGGCGAGGAGAAGAAAGAGGAGGAGGAAGAGTAAGCGAAGCGACGCTGGCGAAGCAACTGCGGCGGCCGAGGCGCAGGCGGAAGAGAAGCCTCGGCCCTTTTCTTGCCCCTGCCAAGCCAGCTTTGGTATCATCGCCTGGGCCTGCCTGGGGCAAGGTGGCTGCTATCCCATCTTGAGCTATGACTGAGATAATTCGCGCTCGCAACCTGGTCAAGCGCTATGACGGTTTCACCGCCGTGGACGGCATCGACTTCTCGGTGCGTAGGGGGGAGTGCTTTGGCTTCTTGGGGCCGAACGGCGCCGGCAAGACCACCACCGTGCGCATGATCTCCTGCGTATCGCCAGTGAGCGAGGGCGAGCTACTGGTGGGCGGCATAGACGTGCGCCGAGAGCCACGGCGAATCAAGTCGATCCTGGGCGTAGTGCCCCAGGAGGACAACCTGGACCCAGACCTCTCTGTGCACCAGAACCTGGCGGTCTATGCCCGCTATTTCGATATGCCCAGGGAGCTGGCCAATCAGCGCATAGACGAGAGCCTGGCTCTGTTCCAGCTGGTGGAGAAGCGGCACGAGCCCATCTGGGCCCTCTCCACCGGCCTCAAACGACGGCTCACCATCGCCCGCGGTCTGATCAATCAGCCCAAGATCCTGGTGCTGGACGAGCCGACCACCGGCCTCGACCCTCAGGCCCGCCACCTCGTTTGGCAGAAGCTGCGCTATCTCAAGGAGCAGGGGGTGACCATGCTTCTCTGCACCCACTACATGGAGGAGGCCGCTCACCTCTGCAACCGCCTGGTCATCATGCATCAGGGGCGCATCCTAGTGGAGGGTTCGCCGGCGGAACTGGTAGAGGAGTACGCCGGACGGGAGGTAGCGGAAGTGCACGCCAGCGGCCCGCAGCGGCAGAGGGTTCTGACCCAGGTGGCGTCCCGGCCCGGCCTGACGGTGGAGGAGGTGGAGGACATTCTCTACATCTATGCCCGCACCACCGACGGCCGAGAGCAGATGGCCGATCTGATCCTCGACAGCGAGAGGGTGGCCTACCGCCAGGCCAACCTGGAGGACGTCTTCCTGCGCCTGACGGGAAGAGGGCTCATCGAATGACTATCGCCGTGCCCCGCGTCGGCATCCGTCTCCCCGATGTCTCTTACCGGGCCTATCGGGTGTGGCAACGCAACCGCGACGTTTACCTGCGTCTGTGGAAAGCAGAGGCCATATGGCCGCTGGCGGAGCCGCTCATCACCCTTCTTGCCCTGGGTCTAGGCCTGGGAGGGCTGATAACTCGCTCGGAGCTGCCGGGCGACCAGCGCTATATCGAGTTCATTGCCCCCGGTATTCTGGCGGTCTTCCCGATGTGGGCAGCCGCGGGCGAATGCGGCTGGGGCTCCTTCTTCCGCATGGAGAACCAAAGGACCTACCATGCCATCATCGCCACGCCGGTAAGCATCGAAGACGTGATTACTGGCGAGATACTGTGGGGGGCTACTCGGGGCTTCATCAGCAGTGTCTACATACTGGCGGTAACGGCCGTCTTCCTGCTGCTGGATTCGCCGCTGGCGCTGCTGGTGCCTGTCATGGCCTACATCTCGAGCTTCATGTTCGCCAGCATCTCTCTGTCCTATACCTCCATCGCCCGCTCCATCAGCTCCCTCAACTACTTCTTCGCTCTATTCATAACGCCCCAGTTCTGGCTGGGCGGCGTCTTCTTCCCGCTGGAGAATCTGCCGGAGGAGCTGCAGGTGGCCGCCTGGTTCGTGCCCGCCACCCACGTAGTGGAGATCTACCGCGGCCTAGTGCAAGGCCACCTCAACCTGGGCCATCTGGGCGACCTAGCCTGGATAGCGGTAGTGGCCGCTATATTCTACTACCTGGCCCTCATCTCCATGCGCCGCCGCCTCATTCAGTAAGGCAGGTAGGCATCTTTCCCCTTCCTCAGATAGGTGGTATTCTTGGAGGTGTAAACACGGGCAGATGTTTTGCCGCCTATTGGCCCGTCTGGCTGGCAAGGGCTTCGCCTTCACAGAGAAGGCTCGAGTCGCCTCGAAGGCGTTCCTTGTCGAGCTGAAGAGTAGCCCCGACATGGCGGGGCAGATCGTACGCACGCTGGCCCGCCGCCTGCGGCAGACCGATGCCCGCCTGACGGAGTAGGGAGATCATGGTTATCGAGACACCGTCCGGAAACGTCCGCCCCACAAAGATCGAGGAGGAGATGCGGGCGTCCTACCTCGACTACGCCATGAGCGTTATTGTGGCGCGGGCCCTGCCCGACATCCGCGACGGCCTCAAGCCAGTGCAGCGGCGCATCCTCTACGCTATGTCCGAACTGGGCCTGCGGCCAGTCTCTCAGTACAAGAAGAGCGCCCGCATTGTGGGCGAGGTGTTGGGCAAGTACCACCCTCACGGCGACGCCCCCGTTTACGAGGCAATGGTGCGCCTGGCCCAGGACTTCTCCATGCGCTACCCCCTGGTCGACGGCCAGGGCAACTTCGGCAGCGTGGACAACGACCCCCCGGCGGCCATGCGCTACACCGAGGCCCGCCTGGCTGCCATTGCCGAGGAGACGCTAGCCGATATCGACCGCGATACGGTGGACTTCATCCCCAACTTCGATGACTCCCTCCAGGAGCCCAAGGTACTGCCCTCGCGGCTGCCCAACCTGCTGGTCAACGGCGCGGCCGGTATCGCAGTGGGCATGGCCACCAACATCCCTCCCCACAACCTGGGCGAGGTCTGTGACGCCATCGCCTGCCTCATCGACAAGCCAGAAGCTTCCATCGGTGACCTGGCGGAGATCATCAAGGGGCCCGATTTCCCCACCGGCGGCGTCATCTTCCGCTACGAGCGGGTCAAGAAGCAGCCCAGCGATGGCCAGCGCGGCCAAGTCCCCCAATACGAGAGGCAAGACGCCATCAAGGCTGTCTACGACGGCAAGGGGCGCGTCATCATGCGGGCCCGCAGCCACATCGAGGAGATGGCCAAGGGCGGCCGCTACCAGATCGTCATCACCGAGCTTCCCTATCAGGTCAACAAGGCCTCCCTGGTGGAGAAGATCGCCGAGCTGGCCAAGGGGCGCCGCATTGACGGCATCGCCGACCTGCGGGACGAGTCGGACCGCCACGGCATCCGGGTGGTCATCGATCTCAAGCGGGAGGGGCAGGCCCGCCAGATACTGAACAGCCTCTACAAGCACACGGCGATGCAGTCGACCTTCGCCGTCAACATGCTGGCCCTGGTGGATGGCCAACCCCGAACCGTCGGCCTCAAGAGGATTCTGGACTGTTTTATCAACCATCGGCGGCAGGTGATTCGCCGCCGCTCCCTGTTCGAGCTGAAGAAGGCCCAGGAGCGAGAGCACATCCTCCAGGGGTTGCTGGTGGCCCTGGATCATCTGGACCAGGTCATTCAGACCATCCGCCGCTCGCAATCGGCGGAAAAGGCCAAGGAACGGCTGATGCGGGCTCCCTTCCGCCTGAGCGACCGCCAGGCCCAGGCAGTGCTGGACATGCAGCTGCGCCGCCTGGCCCGCCTGGAACGCCAGAAGATCCAGGATGAGTACGCTGAGATCATCAAGCAGATCGCCTACCTGGAAGACCTCCTGGCCAATCCCCGCAAGATCGACTACCTGATCAAGGAGGAGACGCTGGAGGTCAAGAAGAAGTACGGCGACGAACGGCGCACCCAGATCATCGATCAGGAAGCGGTGGATTTCAGCGAAGAGGACCTCATACCCCACCAGGAGACGGTGGTGACCCTATCGACTCGTGGCTACATCAAGCGTGTGCCCCTGGAGATCTATCGGGCGCAGGGGCGAGGCGGCCGCGGTAAGATCGGCGTGGCGAGGCGAGAGGGCGATGCTGTCCGACACATCATGGTGGCCGACACCCACCAGAGCCTCTTGTTCTTCACGGACCGCGGCCGTGTGTATCAGGTCAAGACCTATGAGCTACCTGATGAATCCCGCCAGGCGAGGGGCATCCCCCTCATTAATATCATCTACCTGGAGCAGGATGAGCGGGTGACGGCGGTGGTGACGACCGACGGCAGCGATCAGGAGTTCCTGGTGCTGGCCACTGAGATGGGCGAGGTGAAGAAGACGGCCCTGAGCGAATTCGCCACGGTACGCCGCAACGGCCTCATCACCATGGACCTGGAGCCGGACGACGCCCTGGTAGCTGCCCAGCTGGCGCGCAGCGATGATCAGGCCATTCTAGTTACCGCCACCGGCCAGGCCTTGCGCTTCCCGGTGAGCCAGTTGCGCTCGGCCTCCCGCCAGAGCGGCGGCGTGCGGGGCACCCGCCTGGCGAAGGGCGACCGGGTGGTGGGGATGGAGATCGCTCGTCCCGGGCACGAACTTCTGGTGGTGAGCAGCAAGGGCTACGGCAAGCGCACGCCCT
>DAOUDQ010000307.1:0-2063 GCA_034431045.1 Dehalococcoidia bacterium
CAGCGAGAAGAACTTGAAGCACATCCGGGCTCAGGTGGGCCTGGTGTTCGAGAACCCCGACGACCAGCTCTTTTCTCCCACTGTCTTCGACGATGTGGCCTTCGGTCCTCTGTACATGGGCCTGCCCAAAGAGGAGGTGCTGGAGAGGGTGCGCTTGGCGCTGGAGCAGGTGGGGATGGCAGGCTTCGGGGAGCGCTTGCCTCATCACCTCAGCTTGGGCCAGAAGAAGCGTATCGCCATCGCCACTGTGCTGTCCATGAGCCCGGCGATCCTCGCCCTGGACGAGCCTTTCTCCAGCCTTGATCCGGGTGCCCGTCGTGAGCTGATGCATCTGCTGCAGGCGTTGCCCCAGACGATGCTCGTCTCCACTCACCACATACCGATCATTCGCCACCTGTTTCCTCGGACGGTGGTCATGGATGACGGCCGCGTCGTCGCCGACGGCGACACGGAGGCACTCCTGGCCGATACGGCCCTCCTCGAGGCCCACGGCCTCGAGGTCTTCTAGGCGGCCGGCGAAAGAGGTGGTGTCACCAAGGTACTGAACAGGCGCACTGCCTTGACACTCATTGGAGGCGATCCTAGAATTGGGCTGGCTGGCCGAGGTAGCTCAGGTGGTAGAGCACGTGACTGAAAATCACGGTGTCGGCAGTTCGACTCTGCCCCTCGGCACCATTTGACAATTAGGCGTTCCGCCTCCAATATGAAATCAGGACAAGTCGGGAGGCGGGACATGACAAGACGAAGGACTAGCCTGCATGTCAGTGCAGGTAAGAACATGGTTTCAGTCCTGGGCGACGCGGCGGCGATCCAGGGCTTTTCTCTTTCGTTGAGGGCCAGTGGACGCAGCGAGCATACTCAGGGGACATACGCGGCGGCCATCGCTGGACTCCAACGGTTCACCCGCGAGCGGCACATGCCGCCGCTCGTATCGCTGACTGCGGAGCATATCAGGGAGTACTTGAATTCTCTGTACGAGCGGGGTAACAAACCGGCCACGGTCGCCAATCGTTTCAGGAGCCTCCAGCAATTCTATCGTTGGCTCGTGGAAGAGGGGGAACGAACGGATAGTCCCATGGATCGTATCTCCCCACCACGCGTTCCAGATCAAATCCTTCCTCACTACGGCCCAAACGACGTCCAGAAGGTGCTGGGCACTATAGGGGCGAAGAGCAGGGACGTGCTGGCACTTCGAGATCGCGCCATGATTATCACATTGTTTGATACTGGCCTACGCGCCCGAGAACTCTGCGGTCTGAGGATGGAGTCTCTTGATCTCCACAACTTGTCTCTTCTGGTGACGGGGAAAGGCGGCCGGCAACGGCGTGTGGGGATCGGGTATCTGGCGGCACAGGCTATTGAGCGCTACCACAGGCGACGCGGGCGATCGCCCTGGGTATTCAGCGACAGGTATGGCGGACCTATGACCTTCAACGCTGTCAAAATGGCACTCATGCGCCGCTTTGGAGCGGCGGGTGTGCCGTTCCATGGTGTGCATGGGTTCCGGCGAGGATTCGCCATCGCCTTTCTGGAGGCTGGGGGTACGCCAGAGGACCTGAGGACGCTGGCTGGGTGGGAGTCGCCGCAGATGCTCAGGCGGTACACTCGCGCCACGGAGACGGAGCGAGCGTTGAAGGCGCATCGCACCTTCTCACCAGGCGACCAGCTAGCCCAGAGGGGCAGGTGAGTATGGTCACACGCCGAGCGGGGTGTCCGTCATCGTCACCGTGGCATGGTGCCCTCGGGCTTGGTGGGAGGAGATGATGGCTAAGGTTATGGGACGAGTAACTCTCCCTGGGTGGCGACAGGATGGCCTTCGCGCTCTGCTGATGTGGCACTACGAGGACAACTTTGAGTTCTGGAAAGAATGGCTGTCGCTTCTCTACTGCTACGAACGGCTGCTCGAAGCCCTGGCAAGGGTGGAGCACCGCGACCCCCATGTCCGCAACCGCCTGCACGACGATTTGGCCTGGGAAGCCCTTGACGCTGCCATCAAGAGCGGTCGTGTGCGGACAAAGATGGGAGGGGAGCGGCAAAGCCGCAACATCCATTTGCGCCGCTAC
>DAOUDQ010000308.1:0-11225 GCA_034431045.1 Dehalococcoidia bacterium
TCCGATCTCGAGATGATCTACCCCCTGGTTCCCATCTTCCTCACCGAGACGCTGGGGGCACCGCGCGCTATCCTGGGCGCCATCGAAGGAGTGGCCGAGAGCACAACCAGTCTGTTCAGGGTGATCTCGGGCTGGTTTTCCGACAAGGTGGGCAAGCGAAAGCCCTTCCTGCTAGTCGGCTACAGCCTGTCAGCCGTGGCGAAGGTCTTCTTGGCCGTGGCCTTCCACTGGCCTATGGTGATGTTTGCCCGCGTGGTGGACCGATTCGGCAAAGGCCTGCGTACCTCTCCGCGCGATGCCCTCATAGCTCAGTGGACGGCGCCCTCTGTTCGAGGCCGCGGCTTCGGCTTTCACCGGGCAGCCGATACAGCAGGGGCCGTATTAGGCCCCCTGGCCGCACTGGCCTTGCTGGCGCTCATCGGCCAGAACTACCGCCCCATCTTTGCCATCGCCCTTGCACCTGCTGTGTTGGCGGTTATCCTGCTGCGGCGAGTTGGCGAAAGGGCTCCTCGCCCAGCCGACGTCGCATCGCAGCAACGTCTGCGGTTCAGGGATCTTGGCAGCGCCTACTATGTCTTCCTGGTCATAAGCCTGGTTTTCGCCTTGGGCAACTCGAGCGACGTATTCATCATCCTGCGGGCCCGCAACCTCGGGCTGGGCGTCAGCGAGGCGGTTCTGGCCTATGCGCTCTACAACATAGTTTACGCCCTCCTGTCGATGCCGGCGGGAATCGCCTCCGACAGGCTGGGGAGGCGGGGTGTGATTGCCGGGGGGTTCGCCATCTTTGCTGCCGTCTACTTCGGCTTCGCCCTTGTGGATGCCGGAGCCTACGTTTGGCTGCTATTTGCCGTATATGGAATCTACATGGCGTTGACCGAGGGCGTGGGAAGAGCGCTGGTGGCTGACTTCGTCGGGGCGCAGTGGCGGGGCACCGCCCTGGGCCTCTACCAGGGGGCCATGGGGCTGATGATCCTCCTGTCGAGCATCCTGGCCGGCGTTCTCTGGGACCAAGTAGGAGCGTCGGCGCCCTTCTTCCTCGGGGGCAGCACGGCGGCCCTCGCCTTTGTGTTGGCCGTGCTCCTTCTGCCCCGGCGCCCGCTGCCTGGCCAGCCTTGACCAGCGGTGGGGTTCCCCTGAGACTGTACCCAGGTGGAGGACGGTGCGATGCTGGAGGAGAGCTAGCCAGCCGTGGCGAATGCCCACGCCCGGAAGCTTCTCGAGATATACCGGCGCCTTCACGCTGCCTACGGCCCGCAGCGCTGGTGGCCAGGAGATTCGCCCTTCGAGATCGTGGTTGGGGCTATCCTCACCCAGTCGGCAGCCTGGGTAAACGTGGAGAAAGCTCTGCAAAACCTCAGGGCGGCGGGTGTCCTCTCACCGGAAGGACTCCTCAGAGTCGGTCTCGATGAGCTGGCCCGCCTGATCTATCCCGCCGGGTACTACAACGCCAAGGCCCGCAAGCTCAAGGCCTTCGGGGAGATGCTCTTCGATAGGCACGGCGGTGAGCTGGGCACCCTGTTTGCCCTGCCCGTGCCGCAGCTCAGGCAGGAGCTTCTTGCTACCCACGGCGTCGGCCAGGAGACAGCGGATGCCGTGATCCTCTATGCCGCTGGCAAGCCCGTTTTCGTCATCGACGCCTACACCCGCCGCGTCTTCTCCCGCCTCGGCCTGGCGCCGGCCAGGGACAGCTACGCCTCCTGGGGGGCGATCTTCAGCGAGGCCCTGCCCCCCAACGTGCAGCTGTTCAACGAGTACCATGCCCTCATCGACCGCCATGCCAAGACCGTCTGCCACAAGGTGCCGCTCTGCGACCAGTGCTGCCTGCGGGAGATCTGCCGGCTGGCGATGGATGCCACCTCGCATTGACACCCTTCCCGGCCGGCACTATGCTGGTGGCGGGGTGGCGGTATGGACCTGGGCATCATTGGCCTTCCCCTTTGCGGCAAAACCACCGTCTTCAACGCCCTCACCCATGGCCATGCCGAGACCGGCGGCTATCGGGCGGGCGTGGAGACGCACGTCGGCGTGGTGAAGGTGCCCGACGAGCGCCTGAACAAGCTGGCCGCCCAGTTTCAGTCCAAGAAGGTCACCCAGGCCGAGGTGCGCTACCTCGATTTGCCTGCTATGAGCGCTACCTCCGGTCGCGGCGGCGGCCCCTCCAGCCAGGTCCTCTCCGCCCTCTCCGCCAGCGACGGCCTCCTCCACGTGGTGCGCACCTTCCAGCGAGAGGATGTGCCTCATCCCCAAGGAAGCATCGACCCCCACCGCGATATCGCTGCCATGGACGCCGAGCTGGTTCTGGCTGACCTTGCCGTCGTCGAGAAACGCCTGGAGCGGCTCGCGCCGGTGGTGCGCTCGTCCAAGCCGGGGGAGCGCGAGGCTGGCGAGCGGGAGATGGAGCTCCTGCGGCGGGTCAAGGCCTCCCTGGAAAGCGAGACGCCTCTACGAGCTCAAAAGCTGGCCGCCGAAGAGGAGAGATCCCTGCGAGACTATGCCCTCCTTACCCTGAAGCCCATCCTTCTGATAGTCAACGTGGGGGAGGACGACGCTTCGAGGATTGCCGACATCGAGAGCGAGTTTGCCGCTCGCTACGCCGGTGAGGGCACGCGCGTGGTCGCCCTCTGTGGCCAGCTAGAGATGGAGCTGGCCGAGCTTTCGGAGGAGGAGGCCTGGGAGTTTCGCCAGGACCTGGGCCTCACCGACTCTGGCGTGCAGCGGGTCCTCCAGCAGACCTTCGACCTGATGGGCCTCGTCACCTTCTACACGGTGGTGGGGGACGAGTGCCGCGCCTGGACTGTGCCGCGGGGAACCCCCGCCCAGCAGGCGGCGGGCAAGATCCACTCCGACATGGAGAAGGGGTTCATCCGGGCCGAGGTCATCGGCTGGGAGGAGCTCCTGGGCTGCGGCTCCCTGGCCGAGGCTCGCAAGCGGGGCATCCTCCGCACCGAGGGCAAGGGCTACGCCGTGCAGGACGGCGACATCCTGCACATTCTCTTCAGCGTCTGACCGCGTCACCCCCGGCGGTGGCGCAGATGGACAGCTCCATCGAGCATCATTTGACAGGAGGTTTTCTCAGATGCCAGCCAAGGCCGTCTACCAGAAGAGGAACCACGTTTTCTACATCACTATCAACCGGCCAGAGGTTCTCAACTGCGTCGACAGCGAGACGGCGGCCCTCCTGACCGAGGCCTGGCGCGCCTTCCGCGACGACGATGATGCCTTCGTGGCGGTGATCACCGGCGCTGGCGACAAGGCCTTCTGCACCGGCGCTGACCTCAAGCAGGCAGCTCAGGGGTGGCTGGACATTACAGAGGATCGATTTCGGGTGCAGCTCCAGAACCTGGAGGGCTTTCTGGGCTACACCCTGGGCCTGGACATATACAAGCCGATGATCGCTGCCATCAATGGCTACTGCCTGGCCGGTGGCCTGGAGATCGCCTGCATGTGCGACATTCGCATCGCCGCCGACCACGCTCAGTTCGGCATCTTGAATCGACGGTGGAATATCGGCCTGGGCGACGGCGGCACCCAGCGCCTGTGGCGGATGTTGGCCTGGGCCGCGCTCTGGAGCTTATCATCACCGGCCGCCTGATCGGCGTGGAGGAGGCTCTGCGCATCGGCCTGGTGAACGAGGTCGTGCCCGGGGATCAGCTCATGGCCCGGGCCAGCCAGCTAGCGGAGGAGATCTGCCAGCTCCCGCAGGGCGCCATCCGCAGCGACAAGGAGGCCCTCATTCGCGGCATCGGGCAGCCCCTGGCGGAAGGATTCCGCATCGAGGCGGAGGCGTTTCGCACCCTGGCCTTCCGCGCCGACTCGCCGGCGGAGGGTGCCCGCGCTTTCATCGAAAAGCGGCGGCCCCAGTGGCGGCGGGGCGGGCTGTAGGGGTGGAAGGGCGATAGGCCGCTAGGCCGACCAAAGGAGGCCACGGTGCAGGCGGTAACCTTCGAGGGCCCCGGCCGCGTGGAGCTGAAAACCCTATCCCAGCCTCACATCGAGGAGCCCACCGACGCCCTCGTGCGCATCACCATGAGCGCCATCTGCGGCACCGACATCCACATCTTCCGGGGCCAGATACCGGTGCCTACGGGCGCCGTCCTGGGCCATGAGTTCGTGGGGATAGTGGAGGAGGTCGGCAGCGCTGTCCACAGGCTGAGGCCTGGCCAGCGCATTGTCTCTCCCTTCTCCACGAGCTGCGGCGACTGCTACTACTGTCGCACTGGCCTCCTCACCATGTGCCTTCAGCGCCAGTTCTTCGGCTTCGGTCAGGTCGGTGGCGCTCAGGCCCAGTGGGTGCGGGTGCCCATGGCCGAGTCCACGGTAGAGCTCCTGCCCGATGAGATCAGCGATCAGCAGGCGGTGTTCCTCTCGGACGTCCTGCCCGGCGCTCTGGCCTCGCTGGAGGGCGGCGCAATCAAGGCCGGCGATGTGGTGGCGGTGGTGGGCTGCGGCCCCACCGGCCTCTGCGCTCAGGTCTGCGCTCACCTCTTCGGGCCGGCGGTGGTGCTGGCCGTCGACCATCACGCCTACCGCCTGGCCAAGGCCAAGGAGCTGGGCTCGGTCCCCATCGACTTCGACCACGAGGATGCCGCCGCCCGGGCGAGGGACTACAGCGAGGGCCGCGGTGCCGACGTGGTCGTCGAGGCAGTGGGCAAAGCCGAGGCGATCAGCGCTGCCCTCGAGCTACTGCGGCCCTGGGGCACTTTGGTGACGATGGGCGCCTTCATGGAGCCATCGTTCGAGCTACCCCTCCGCGACTTCAATCTGCGGCACCTCACCTGGCGGGCCTCGCCGGTGCCGCCGGTGAAGAACTACATCCCTCGCCTTATCAGCCTCATCCAGCGGGAGAGGCTGGACCCATCGCCCATCATCAGCCACGTCCTGCCCCTGGACGAGGCCCCCCGCGGCTATCAGCTCATGGCCGAGCGGGAGGACGAGGCGCTCAAGGTCCTCCTGAAGCCGTAGGGGGCGGGCCTCCTCCGGTTTCCCGGGTTGACAGGCCCCGGCGGTTCTGCTATCCTTGGACATACCCATACCCCCTGGGGGTGGGTTATGCTATAATAGTGTCAGGCGACAACCAGCAGGAGGTGAGCGGCGTGAAGGATGAAGTGCGCGAAGACGTGCTCAAGCGCCTGAACTACATCGACGGCCACCTGGCCGGCGTGCGGCGGATGATCGAGGAGGAGAAGTACTGCCCGGAGATCCTCAAGCAGACCTTCGCCGTCCGCCGCGCCATCGGGAAGATGGAGGCCATCATCCTGGAGGGCCACCTGCACACCTGCGTCATCGACGGCATCAAGAACGGCCGCGAGGAGCAGGTCGTGCAAGAACTGCAGGAGCTCTACACCCTGGCCAATCGTTGACCGAGGTTAGCCCAGAGGGGGACGGATAGGAGATGGCCGAGGGCAAGGTGGAAGACAAGCAGCAGGTGACCATTCCCGTCAAGGGGATGACCTGCGCCTCCTGCGTGGCGCGCGTGGAGCGTGCCCTCAAGAAGGTGCCGGGCGTCAGCGAAGCCACGGTCAACCTGGCCAGCGAGCGGGTGGCGGTACTCTACGACGGCCAGGCTAGCAGCATCGAGGACCTGTTTGAGGCCGTCGAAGAGGCAGGCTACGAGCCCCGCCGCGAAAGCGTCACCGTCGGCGTCGAGGGCATGACCTGTGCCTCCTGCGTGCGGCGGGTGGAGAATGCCCTGGCGAAAGTGCCCGGCGTCCTGTCGGCCAGCGTCAACCTGGCCACTGAGCGGGCGACGGTGCAGTTCCTGCCCGGCCAGGTGGCCATCGCTGACCTGCGGCGGGCGGTGGACGACGCCGGCTATCGCCTGCGCGAGCTGGCGGAGGAGGAGCGGGACGCCGAGGCCGAGGCGCGACAGAGGGAGCAGCGCGCCCTCCTGGCCAAGCTGCTCTTCGCGGGCGCTATTGGCGGTCTCCTCATGCTGGGCGCCCAGCATCAGCACATCCCTCTCCTGGTCGATATCCCCGTTCGCTGGATCAACGTCATCTCCTTCCTGCTGGCCACGCCGGTGCAGTTCTGGGCCGGCTGGCAGTTCTACGTAGGCACCTGGAAGACCGCCAAGCACTTCACCGCCGACATGAACACCCTCATCGCCGTGGGCACCAGCGCCGCCTATGGCTACAGCATCGCCGCCACCTTCGGGCCCGGGCTGTTCGAGGCGGCGGCCATCGAGACCAGCGTCTACTTCGAGACGTCTGCCCTCATCATCGCCCTCATCCTGCTGGGCCGCTGGCTGGAGGCTCGAGCCAAGGGCAGGACCTCGGCGGCCATCAAGCGCCTCATGGGCCTGCGGGCCAAGAAGGCGCGGGTGGTCCGCGATGGCCAGGAGGTGGACATACCCATCGAGCAGGTGGCCCCCGGCGACATCGTGGTCGTGCGGCCCGGCGAGAAGGTCCCCGTCGATGGCACCGTTCTGGAGGGCCGCTCGGCGGTGGACGAATCGATGATCAGCGGCGAGAGCATCCCGCTGGAGAAGGGCCCCGGCGATGAGGTCATCGGCGCCACCATCAACAAGGTGGGCTCCTTCCGCTTCCGCGCCACCAAGGTCGGCAAGGAGACCGTCCTGGCCCAGATCATCCGCCTGGTGGAGGAGGCCCAGGGCTCCAAGGCGCCCATCCAGCGCCTGGCCGACGTAGTGGCCTCTTACTTCGTGCCGGCGGTCATGGCGGTGGCGGTCCTCACCTTCGCTGTGTGGCTCATCGTTGGGCCATCGCCCGCGTTGACCTACGCCCTTCTGAGTGCCGTAGCTGTGCTCATTATCGCCTGCCCCTGCGCTCTCGGCCTGGCCACTCCCACGGCTATCATGGTCGGCACCGGCAAGGGGGCGGAGAGTGGTGTGCTCATACGCGGCGGCGAGGCCCTGGAGACAGCCCATCGAGTGCAGGCGGCCGTCATGGACAAGACGGGCACCATCACCGAGGGCAGGCCTCGGGTGACCGCCGTGCTCGCGGGCGACGGCCAGCCTGAGGAGGTGCTGCGTCTGGCCGCCAGCGCCGAACGGGGCTCGGAGCACCCTCTGGGGGAGGCTATCGTGACGGCGGCCAAGGAGCGGGGCCTGGCTCTGGCCGAGGCGCAGGACTTTGTCGCCGTGCCCGGCCTGGGCGTTCAGGCCCAGGTGGGGGCACGTCAGGTTCTCCTGGGCAACCTTAGTTTGATGGAGCAGCGGGGCGCCAGGCTGAATGGCCTGGAGGCGACCGCCGAGGAGCTACTGGCCCAGGGCAAGACAGCGATGTTCGTGGCCGCCGACGGCCAGGTGCTGGGCGTCATCGCCGTGGCCGATACAGTCAAGGGGGGCGCTCAGGAGGCAATCGCCAGCCTCAAGGCGATGGGCATGGAGGTGATCATGCTTACCGGCGACCATCGCCGCACCGCCGAGGCCATTGCCCGCCAGGTAGGCGTCGACCGTGTGCTGGCGGAGGTGCTGCCCGAGGACAAGGCCAAGCAGGTGCGCACTCTCCAGGGCGAGAGCAAGGTGGTGGCCATGGTGGGCGACGGCATCAACGATGCCCCCGCTCTGGTTCAAGCCGACGTAGGCATCGCCATCGGCACCGGCACCGACGTGGCCATGGAGGCCTCCGACATCACCCTCATCCGCGGCGACCTGCGCGGGGTGGCAACCGCCATCGCCCTCAGCAAGAAGACCATCCAGATCATCCGCCAGAATCTGTTCTGGGCCTTCTTCTACAACGTGGCCCTCATTCCCATTGCGGCTGGCATTCTGTATCCTTTGTTCTCGAGGACGGGCGTGCCGGGCGGCCTGGAGCCCTTCTTCGGCGAGTTCGGCTTCCTGAACCCGATCCTGGCGGCGGTGGCCATGGCCTTCAGCTCGCTAACGGTGATGGCTAATTCCCTCCGCCTGCGGCGATTCAAGCCGGCAGCGTGAACTTGGCTGGTGGGGAGGCTATGGTGGACAAGTCCTCGGAAATGAGCCAGGGTCAGGATTGGAAGCCGACCAAGCTGACGCAGCATCGCTACGACCGCCAGGCGGCCTTGTACGACCTGCACGGTGCCCTGCTGGAACGACTGTTGGTCGGGCGCTGGAGGTGCCTTCTGTGGTCGAAAGTAGAGGGCGGTCGCGTCTTGGAGGTCGGCGTGGGAACAGGGAGGAACATGGCCTACTATCCGCCCGAGGCGGGGGTCGTGGCGGTTGATCTGAGCCCGAAGCTTTTGGCGCGGGCCGCAAACAAGACTCCCAAGAACGGAAAGCCGGTCGAGCTTGGCCTCATGGATGCCCAACGACTGGCCTTCGCCGATGGCGTCTTCGACTGCGCTGCCACCTCCTTCGTCTTTTGCTCGGTCCCCGACCCGATTGTTGGCTTGACGGAGGTGCGGCGAGTGCTTAAGCCGGGTGGGCGCTTTATCCTTCTGGAGCACGTTCGCCTGGGCAACCGTCTCCTCGGCTGGCTCATGGATCTCTTGAACCCGCTCTGCGTGCGCCTGTCGGGGGCCAACATCAACCGCGACACCGTGGCCAACGTCCAGAGGGCCGGGTTTCAGGTGGTGGCGGTCGACAGTTTCTTGGCTGGCCTGGTGAAGCTGATCGAGGCGCGCAAGGAGAGCCAGTGAGCGCGGTCGTAGGCCTGCGCACGGCAGCAGCAGTGACGACTGCCAAGGTGGTGGCGGCCCTCAGCCGTCGCCTGGGCTTCGGTGGTGGCACCGCTCTCCCCGGCTTGGTAGCCGACGCCGTCGCCCCAGGGCTGGCCACTCGTTTGGCAGCCCGGCTGGGCCATGGCTGCGCCCTCATCACCGGCACCAACGGCAAGACGACCACCGCTCGCCTGGTCAGGAACATCGCTCAGGCGGCTGGCTACCGGCCCGTCCACAACCACAGCGGCTCCAACCTCATGCGGGGCATCACCGCCTGCCTCATCGAGGCCACGGATGCTCGCGGGCAGCTCCCCCAGCCCGAACGACGCCTGGGCATCTTCGAGGTGGACGAGGCGACGCTGCCAGAGGCGGCTGCCGCTCTCTCTCCCCGCGTGGTCGCTTTCACCAACCTCTTCCGCGATCAGCTCGACCGCTACGGCGAGGTGGACAGCGTGGCTGCCGTCTGGCGGCGAGCGGTGGCTGCTCTCCCTCCCTCCACCACTGTCGTCCTTAACGCTGACGACCCTAGTGTGGCCAGCCTGGCCGATGCCTGCCGAGGGCCCGTCTTGTTCCACGACGTGAGCGACACCTCCTGCGCCGTGCAGCAGATCGAGCACGCCGCTGACGCCCGCTGGTGCCCCTCCTGCGGCCGCGAGTACAGCTACAGCGCTGTGTTCTACGGGCACCTCGGGCACTGGGTCTGCCGCGGCTGTGGCAGGGCGCGGCCGGCCGCCGACATCGAGGCCACCAGGGTGGAGCAAAGGCCCAACGATCCCCTGGGCCTATCCCTATCCACCCCTTCGGGTCAGTTCGACCTGTCGTTGCCCCTCGTGGGCCTGTACAACGCCTACAACGCCCTGGCGGCAGTGAGCGGCGCCGTTGCTCTGGGCATGCCTGGGGAGGCCATCCGAACGGGCGTCGCTTCCTTCACCGCCGCCTTCGGCCGTCAGGAGAGGATGACCGTCCGCGGGCGGGAGGTGCAGACCATCCTGGCCAAGAACCCCGCCGGCTTGAATCAGGTGCTGCGGGCGATCAGCGCCGAGCAGGGGCCGAAGAACCTGCTGTTCCTGCTCAATGATGACATCGCCGACGGGCGGGATGTCTCCTGGATCTGGGACGTGGATTTCGAGATGCTGGGCGGCCAGGCGGCTCTTCTGCTGGCTTCCGGCCGGCGGGCGGCCGACATGGCTCTCCGCCTGAAATACGCCGATATCGATGCCGATCCCGCCATCGAAGAGGATACGGAGGGCGCCCTGGAGAAGGCCCTGGCGCTCACGCCGGAGGGCGAGCGGCTGTACGTAATTCCCACCTACACCGCCATGCTCCAGGTGCGCAAGCTCCTTGCCCGCTGGGGCCAGCGTCCGCCTTTCTGGGAGGAGGCCTGAGGCTGTGGAAGCCGCTCTTCGCCTGGCCCACCTCTACCCCAGGCTGATGAACCTCTATGGCGACCGCGGCAACATCCTCTGCCTGCGCCGCCGCTGCCAGCAGCGAGGCATCACCCTGGCCGTGGACGAGCTGGAGCTGGGCGAGGCCCTCGATCCTGCTGCCTACGACCTGATTTTCATTGGCGGCGCCCAGGATCGCGAGCAGCGGCGGGTGGCAGCGGACCTGCTGGAAACGAAGGCCGAGGCCCTGCACCAGGCGGTGCAGGAAGGGGTGGTTCTCCTGGCAGTGTGCGGCGGCTATCAGCTTCTGGGGAGCTACTATCGCCCGGCCGCCGGCGAGGAGCTGGCGGGCGTCGGCATCTTCGACGCCTGGACGGTCCACCCGGGCCCGACGGCCAGGCGTTTCATTGGCAACGTGGTCGTGCGCTGGCAAGGCGGAACGCTGGTCGGCTTCGAGAACCACGGCGGTCGCACCTACCTGGGGCTGAGTGCTCGGCCATTGGCGACGGTTATCGCTGGCTTCGGCAACAACGGCCACGATGGCAGCGAGGGGGTGGCGCGGGGAGAGAACGCCTTCGGTACGTACCTGCACGGCTCGCTCCTGCCAAAGAACCCCCGCTTCGCCGACCATCTCATCGCCCAAGCTCTTGTCCACAGGTACGGCCAGGCCGAGCTGGCGCCCCTGGACGATGTGCTGGAGGAGCGGGCCCATGCCGAGGCGGTTCGCCTGGCAACCAAGAGGCCGATCTTCCTGAAGAGGTGAGGTTGTGGAGGAAGTTACTCTGACGGCACCCGATATCTCCTGCGACCACTGCATCGCCGCCATCCGCAAGGCTCTGTCCAAGCTGGCGGGGGTGCAGTTTCTTGGCGGCAACCCCCAGACGAAACAGGTGACAATTCGGTATGATCCCTCCTTGGTGGAGCTGACGGCCATCGAGAAGGCCATGGAGGAGGAAGGCTATCCGCTGGTTAGGTAACGTGGCTGGCCTGGGTCTAGTGGCCCTGGCGGCAGCAGCGGCCGTCGCCCTGGGGGTAGTCTGCACGTCGTCGTCCGAGGACGCTGACGGGGAGATCAGCATCGTCCGCCCGAAGGCGAGCCCAACCAGCGTGGGCAGCTCGTCGCTGTCTCCCACTCCCACCGCCGAGCCTACCGCGCCTCCCATCTTGGAAGCAGTGGTTCACGACTTCCTCTTCCCCATCGATAGCGCTTGCATCCCTCAAGAAGGCGATCTGATGCCCAAT
>DAOUDQ010000309.1:0-15622 GCA_034431045.1 Dehalococcoidia bacterium
TGCGCACACCCACGGCAGCGAAGCGGCGATAGCGGCTTTCCATCTCGTGGAGGACGGCCTGGAGGGTGCTCACGACATCTTCCACATCCACCACGATGCGTGAGAAGGCCAGGTGGGGGATGGGTGCGAAGGTGGCCAGCTCCACCCGCTTGGGGTCGATGATGATGAAGCGCAAGTCCTCGGGCGTGTTGTGCATCAGCAGGCAGGCGATGATGGAGTTGATGCAGACGCTCTTACCGCTGCCGGTGGCCCCAGCGATGAGGAGGTGGGGCATGCGGCTCAGGTCGGCGGCCACCGCCTCGCCGGACACACCCTTGCCCAGGGCCAGGGCCAGCTTGGAGCGAGCGGCGATGCGCTGGAAGGCTGTGCTCTCAATCACACTGCGCAGGGTCACCAGGGAGGGCGTGCTGTTGGGTACCTCGATGCCCACCACCGGCTTGCCGGGCACCGGCGCCTCGATGCGGATGGAGGGAGCAGCCAGGGCCAGGGCCATGTCGTTAGCCAGAGAGGTGATCTGGCTTACCCGCACCCGCGTGCGGGAGACGACCTCCGTCTTGTACTTGGGGTTGCTATCCTTGTCGTAGAGCGGCCGCCCGCGGTTGTCCCGGTCGATGACTGTGCGGGTCTTCACCTCCCAACCGGGCTCTATGCCGAACTGGGTGATGGTGGGCCCCTGGTTTATCTGGATAACGCGGGCGTCGACGCCGAAGCTGGCCAGGGTCTCCTCGATGAGCTGGGCCCGGGCGGCGTTGTCTATCTGCTTGACATCGATCTCCGGCGGCGGCTGAAGGATGTCCAGAAGGGGCATCTCCCAGCCGTGAGCGGCCGGCCGCCCCGTCACAGGCGGCGCAGCAGCGACAGCCGCTGGCCCCTCGGGGGAGATATCCTCCTCTGCCTCCCGGGCGGGTGCCTCCTGGAGGGGGAGCTCCCCCTGCACGACGGTCTCTGCCGTCGGGGCAGCTGGCTGTTCCTCCCACCCCTCGGGCAGGGGCGGGAAAGGCTCCGGGCCACTGGGCTCCGCTCTGGGCAGGAGGAGCGAGCCCAACGATCGCAGGCCGGCCGCGACCTCATCCGGCAGGCGCATCTGCACCAGCGCTCGCCAGAGGTCGGGCAGGTGCTGTATCAGCCAGGCCACCTGGCGCGGCCAGAGCAGAACGATTGCCAGGAAGGTAAGGCCCAGCCAGATGAGGATGCCGGCAGGGCTGCCCATGAGGGCGTGGCCCAGGTCGCCGCCAGCGGTGACCTCGGACAGGGAGGTACTGCCCACCGACCAGGCTGGGCGGAACAGGGCCATAATCGCGCAGACGCTGACGCCCAGGAGGAGGCAGCCCCACCAGCGGCGCCAGAAGGTACGCGATAGAGCGAAGCGCCGGCCCAAAGCCAGCCAACCGTTGACTAGCAGGCCAATTGCCAGCAGGAGTACCGCCAGCCCCAGCAGGCTCACCAGGGCATCGCGGAAGTCCAGGATGGCCTCGCCGATGATGGGGCCCACGAAAGGAATAAGAACAAGGACGAAGACGGCAGCAGCGATGATCAGCCAGCGGCTAAGCCTTGACCTGTCCGTCAGGTCCGGGTAGGCCGCGGCGCGGCGACGGACCGCCGCCGAGCGGCGATAGGTGGGGCGTCTCGCCTTTGCCCTGGCCATACCTTCTCTACACCTCCACCGTTAGGGGCAGGATCATCGGCCGCCGGCGGGTCTCCTGATAGAGGTACTGGGCCAGCGCATCCCTGACTCGGGCGTTCACTTCGGCCCAGTCAGAGTGATGGTCGGCCCTTTTCAGGGACCGCGTCACTTGTCTTCGCGCCTTGTCCAGTATCTCCTCGGCCTCGTCTGTGTCCATGAATCCCCTGGCCACTACGTCGGGCTCGCCTACCAGATGGCCGCTGTGCTTGTCCACTGTCAGGATGACCACGATGATGCCATCGCTGGCCAGGCGGCGGCGGTCGCGCAGCACCACCTGATTGACCCCCACGGCCAGGCCGTCCACGTAGACGTGGTCGGCCGCCACCCGACTGACCACCCTGCCGCCCTTGCCGTCCAACTCCAGGATGTCGCCGTCTTCCAGGATGAAGGCATTCTCCTGGGGGATGCCCATGGCCTGGGCCAGGCGGGCGTGGGTCACTAGGTGGCGGTACTCACCGTGGATGGGAACAAAGTAGCGGGGGTTCACCAGACTCAGCAGCATCTTCAGTTCTTCCTGGGCGGCGTGCCCGCGTACGTGAACATCGGCGATGCGGGTATATAGGATCTGGGCCCCCAGACGGCAGAGGTTATCGATGGTACGGTTGATGAGCATCTCGTTGCCTGGGATGGGGCTGGCCGACATGACCACCGTATCGCCGGGGGCGATCTGGATCTGGCGGTGGTCGCGGCTGGCCATGCGCACCAGGGCAGAGGTGGGCTCTCCCTGGGAGCCGGTGGTGATGATGGCGACTTTCTGGGGCCGCATACGGGAAAGCTGGTCGATGGGAGCCAGCACATTCTCGGGCGCGCTGAGGTAGCCCAGCTCCCGCGCCATCTGCACGTTGTCCACCATGCTGCGGCCGGTGACGAACACGCGGCGGCCGTTGCGATTGGCGGCGTCGATGACCTGCTGCACCCGCGAGATGAGGGAGGCGAAGGTGGCCACGATGACCCGTCCGGGTGCGGTGGCCATGATGCGGTCCAGGGACTCGCCCACCACTTGCTCCGACGGAGTGTAGCCGGGGCTCTCTGCGTAGGTGGAGTCGGATAGGAGCAGTAGGACGCCTTGGCGGCCCAGCTCGGCCCAACGGGGCAGGTCGGTGGGCTTGCCCATCACCGGCGTATGGTCCAGCTTGAAGTCGCCGCTGTGGATTACGGTGCCTACGGGTGTGCGAATGGCCAGGCCGCAGGAGTCGGGGATGCTGTGGGTGACCCGCACGAATTCGACCTGGAAGGCCCCCAGGCGGAGCTTCTCGCCGGGACTCACCGCCCGCAGGTCGGCCTCCTTGAGGAGCTTGTGCTCCTTGAGCTTGACCGATATGAGGCCACGGGTGAGCCTGGTGCAGTAGATGGGCGCTCGCAGCTCGCCGACGATATAGGGTAGGGCACCGGTGTGATCCTCATGGCCGTGGGTGATGATGATGGCCCGCAGCTTCTTCTGTCGCTCGCGCACGTAGGAGATGTCGGGGATCACCAGGTCGACCCCCAGCATCTCCTCCTCGGGGAACATGAGGCCGGCGTCGATGATGATCATGTCCTGGCGGAGCTCCAGCACCACCATGTTCTTGCCGATCTCGCCCAGGCCGCCCAGGGGGATTATCCGCAGTTTGTCTCTAGTCATGGCTCAGCAAACTAGAACAGGCGCATCTGTTGGGGTTCCGGCACTTCTTCCTTGGGCCCCTTGCGAGCCTCCTCCAGGACGGCCGGCAGCTTCTGGAAGTCCTCCTCTACGGCCCGGCGCATATTGGCGGCGTGCAGGGCAGCCGCAGGGTGGTACATGGGCAGATAGTAGATGCCATCGCGGTAGCGGGCCTGACCGTGCACCCGGCCGATGGACTCATTGGGGTAGAACCAGGCCAGGGAGAAGCGCCCCAGAGGCACAACAACCTTGGGTTTGATCAGCTCGATCTGGCGCTCCAGCCACTTGCCACAGGCCTCGATCTCTTTGGGCAAGGGGTCGCGATTCTCAGGCGGGCGGCACTTGATGACGTTAGCGATGCAGACCTGGTCGCGGCGAAGGCCAATAGCGGCCAGCAGCTCATCCAGGAGGCGACCGGCCGGACCCACGAAGGGGCGGCCCTGCTGGTCCTCGTAGAAGCCCGGTGCCTCCCCCACGAACATGATCTCGGCGTCCTCTGGCCCCTCGCCGGGGACAGCCCGATTGCGGCTGCGGCAAAGGTCGCAGTCGGGGCACACGGCTATCTTGTCATAGAGCTCTGTGAGAGCCGACATTTTCTAAGCCGTAAACGGTAAACCACTGCCCAAATAGACAATTGCCCGCACCCTGGAAGGGGCGGCCAAGAACAACCTTTCGCCTGATATTAGCACGAAGGGCCAAAGGCGTCAAATGCGGGTGGGTGAGGATAGGACCCAGCGGGTGCTACGGCGCCGGTATCATGCCGATGGTGCGCCCATGAGCGAACCAGAGGTTACCGGCGCGGTCAACGGCGACGGCCTCGAAGACGGTACTGACCCGCCTTGGCCTGACGTCGGTGGGATCGATGCCTCCCGGTATCGGAGCCGTTTCCCAACCAGCGCCGCCCTCGATCTCAACGACAGGCAGGGTGTACCAGGCTGTCTGGCCGGTGCTCGGGCTGTAGCGGCCGATCTTCGCTTCAGCGAAGGATGACAACCACACATCGCCTGTGTTGGGGTCGACGGCCAGGAAATCGGGTGGCTCTCCTATGGGGAGGTCGGCGGCCAGCGAAACCTTGCCGCTCTGGGGGTCGAACCTCTGCAGGCCACCGGACAGGCCACCCGTTAGCCAGACCTCGCCCTGCTTTCCCACCGCCAGGTCGAGGGTGGGTACGGGGTGCAGCGTGAATTCTCCGCTGGCTGTATCGAATTCGCCAAGGTGATCTGCGCGGTCGCTGCCAAGGGGCACGGCCCCCGGCAGCCACAGCCGCCCCTGGGCGTCCACTTCCATACGCGCGACTATCGGCGGAGCAAAGTAGGCCGGCACGCCGTGCTCACGCACAGCGCGCGAGGCCGGGTCGAGCTCTAGGATGGCCGCATCGTCGTGCCTGGTGAACCAGACCTTCCCCGCCGCATCCACGGCAACAGCGGTCACCTGGGTGATGGGATCGGCGGTGCTAGCCCTGGCGTACTGGACGTCTTTATCGAGGGGGTAGGCGGTGGCGGAGAGGGTGGACGTGTCGAACTTGACGATGTTGTAGTCCCAGGCCAGCCAGACGTTGCCCTGGCCGTCCAGGGCCATGTCCAGCACCGAACCGGTGTAAGGCTCTGCCGGCAACTCCCAGAAGTCCAGATTTTCCCTGGGCGGACTGTAACGATAGATGCGCGGGCCCAAGCCCCGGAAGGGAGGCGCGGTTTCCCCGAGCACAGGGAACCAGAGGTCGCCCGTTGTCGGATCGGAGGCCAGCGCCGAGATGGGGGCAGGCAGGTCCGCCAGCTCGGGGGTATAGACGATTTCAGGGGAACCAGATTGCACCAGCTTGGGCTCACGGTAGGGTGCCGGCGTCGCCGTGGGGATCGCCGGCGGGGTGGGAGAAGGCTCTCGTGTAGGCGGCTGGCCCCGGAATACCCGTGACGGAGGCTCAGGCAGCGCCGCCGTTTCCACGCCACCGCTGGCCAGGGCGTCGGCCGAGGGGCAGGGCTGGTCGACAGCAACAAGGGCGTCGAGCATCGGGCCGTCAAACAGGCTATCGCCATCGCTGTCGCCAATGGCTTCGCCGCCCGACCGGCCCAGAATCACGTTGGCTAGCTTGATACGGGTGACGCCTGAACCCACCGCCTGAAAGGTCATCCTCGCTAGAGCTCCACTTCCGCTCCGGCTTGGGCCCTCCATACTGGCATACATCAACAGGACGTGGCCGTCGGAATCGGGAACGGTATCACTAAAGTCGACGCCTCCCGGACCCAGGAACAAACCCGGCTCGATAGCGCTGACCTTCAGCAACGACGGGCTGTACAGGACGTCTAGTTGGTAGCCGTCGAGACCCCGAAGGTCTTCGACAACCACGTCGATGTTGAAGCTCGTCCCTGTAGGTGCTGACCTGCAAACGTCAATGGTGCCTGCCGAGGTTCCGGTATTGCCCGACGGGTCGGCATCCACGCTTATCGCCGGGCTCGCCTGCGAAGCCGTGGTGACGTAGTTGTCCACCATCCAGAAGGCCAGCAAGCCGGCTACGATTACCACCACAACCGCCGCGACAGATAGAGCCTGCCTTTGTCCGAGCTGCACGTCACTCACCTTCCCAACCGATCTCTGTCATTGATCCGATCTCATTGTAGTAACGGCTGCATCCCCGGGGCCCTTCCTGGCATGGTGTGTCGTGAGCTGGTGTGGGAGGGGTCCCCTGGGCGAGCGCTACCTCAGGGTGCCCGCTGCGAGGAGTGCCCATATACCCCTTCTCCTGGTGGCGAGTATCGCACACTACCAATATTTTCTCAAGATCTTCCCCACCAGTATTTTGACGTATGTCGGTGCCGTTTGGTTCCCCGGCTTCCGATAAGTCATGGCGCCCGCTCCCGCCGCGGCTCCACCAGGCGGGCCAGGCCAACGCCCGCCCCGTAGAGGACGATGATCGGACCGGCTACGAACGACTGGGTCACGGGGTCGATGCTGGGGGTGACGATGGCTGCCAGGACGAAGGCCCCGACGAAGGCATAGCGCCAGAAACGCAGAAGCTGGCGGGAGTTGACTACACCGAAGCGGGCCAGGCCCATGATCAGGAGGGGCGTCTCGAAGACGATGCCCGTCCAGAGAAGAAGGCGGGTCACGAAGTCAACGTAGCTGCCGATCTTGATATGGGGCTCGGCGACGTCTTCAGGGTAGGTGAGGAGAAAGCCAAGGGCCGGCGGCAGGGCGACGTAGAAGGCGAAGGCCACCCCGCCGGCGAAAGCCAGGGTGGCAGCGAAAACGATGGAGTACACCCAGCGCTTCTCCTTGCTGGTGAGGGCTGGGGTGACGAACATCAGCGTCTGGTAGATGAGCATGGGCATGGCAAAGGCGATGCCAGCCATGAGGGCGATACGGAAGTGGGCAACCAGGCCCTCCATGGGTTCGGTGAATATCGGGAAGAACGCCTCGCTGCGGTCCTCGGCGGGCTTCTTGAGGAAGTTGAGCATGCGGCCAGCGAAATAGATGGAGGCACCAGTGGTGGCAACGACGCAAAGGGCCGAGACGATGAGACGGTAGCGGAGCTCCTGGAGGTGCTCCATTATCGACATGTACTTGCCGCCCTTGGCCTCGCCTTCGGGCTCCCTGGAGGGCTCCTCGGTGGTGATCGGTCTGGCGCTCATGGTTGAGGCGAAGGGATGGGCTCAGGGGTGCTAGCTTTCCCCCTCGGGGGGTGGCTTGCCCGTCTCCCGGGGCTGCTCTTCCTTGCCTGCGGCCTTCTCCACGGACTCCTTGGCTGCCTCGAGGTCGGCTCTGGCGGCGTCTAGCTCTTCCTGGAGGGGCTTGGCCTGCTGGCGCAGCTCATCCCGAAGCTGGTGCAGCTCCTGGCGCAGGGCTTCGTAGTCCTGGCTGAGGTCGCTCAGCTCGTACCTGAGCTGGCTGGTGACCTGGCCAGCGTAGCGACGGGCCTGGCGCACCAGGCGAGCGGCCTGAGCGGCCAGTTCTGGCAGGCGCTGGGGGCCGACCACGATGAGAGCCAGCACCAGGATGAGGATGATCTCAGGCAGGCCAATGCCAAAAAAGTTCATGCTCTCGCCGCCGCTTCGGGTGAAGAAATCGAACGGTAATAATCATTATATAGGAAAAAAGAGCCAGGCGCGGCCCCTGGCTCCTGGGGTAGGCTGACGGCAATTTGGTCCGCTCTGGCTGACCTCAGTCGGGCTCGTCCTCTGCGATGCCGTGCTCCAGGATGTAGTTCACGGCATCCTGCACGGTGACGATCTTCTCGGCGTCCTCGTCAGAAATCTCGAACCCTTGGCCCCCCTGGCCGAACTCCTCCTCCAGGGACATGATGAGCTCCACCAGGTCCAGGGAGTCGGCGTTGAGGTCCTCCACAAAGGAAGTGTTAGGGGTTATGTTGGGCTCGTCGACGCCCAGCTGTTCGGCGATGATCTTTCGCACTCTTTCGAAGACGGTGGCCACGACTCACCTCCTGGTGCTGCCGTTTAGCTAGTCCTCATGAGGCTCACCGAGCCCAAGACGCCGTTGACAAACTTGGGGGAGCTTTCTCCGCCGAAGGATTTGGCCAGCTCCACCGCCTCATTAATGGCAGCTCGCACTGGCACCCTATTATCAATCAAGATCTCATAGATGGCAAGCCTGAGGATGTTGCGGTCGACGACTGCTACCTGCTCCAGGGGCCAGGCCGGCGCCTTCTGACGAATGACCTCGTCGATCTCCTCCCGGTGATCTAGCACGCCCGACACCAGCTCCTCGGCGAAGGCCGTCACATCGGCAGGAGCCGTGGTCTCCTCCAGAAGGCGTGAGAGGATCTCCCCGGCCTCGTGGCCCACGCTGTCCAACTCATAGAGGGCCTTGAAGGCGATGATGCGTGCCTTGCGCCTCTTGCCTGCCATGGGCTACATCCCCAGGCCGCCGTCCACGGCCAGCACCTGTCCCGTAATGTACGACGCCTCATCGGAGGCCAGAAAGGCTACCGCCCCAGCCACATCCTCGGGCCTCCCCGGACGCCCCAGGACGATGCGCTGGAGGGCCTCCTCCTTCAGCGATTGCGCGAGGTCCTTGGTCATGTCTGTCTCGATAAAGCCGGGGGCGAGGGCGTTCACGGTGATGCCTCGCGAGCCCATCTCGCGGGCCACGGCCTTGGTCAGGCCAACGAGGCCAGCCTTGGCCGCCGAGTAGTTGGCCTGGCCAGCATTGCCCAGAAGCCCCGCCAGGCTGCTGATGTTGATGATCCGCCCCCACCGCTGGCGCATCATGGAGCGCAGAGCAGCCTTGGTGCAGAGGAAGGCCCCTCGCAGGTTGGTGTTCAGAACCTCGTCCCAGTCCTTCTCAGACATACGCAGTATCAGTGTATCGCGACTGATGCCGGCGTTGTTTACCAATATATCGACCCTGCCGAAGCTTTGCTGAGCGGCCTGGAAGACTCGCTCCACATCGGCAGCCAGCGTGACATCGCCCTGCGCCGTCAGGCACTGGCCACCCTGGCTGCGGATCTGTTCGGCCACCTTTTCCGCCTCAGCGGCGCTCTGGTTGTAGTTTAGCACTATCTTGGCCCCGCGCTCGGCCAGCTTAAGGGCCACTGCCCGGCCGATGCCGCGGGAAGCGCCGGTCACCAGGGCCACTCTACCCGTCAGATCGATCACCACATTGAGCCTCCCTGCGAATGGAGGGAGCGTCGCCGATGTTCTTCGTGGTGGCGTTGCCATCGATGCGGCGAATGAGGGCGGTGAGGACGCGTCCCGGCCCTATCTCCACGAAGGTGGTGACGCCGTTTTCGATCATGTACTCCACCGAGCGCTGCCAGAGGACGGGCCGGCGCAGCTGCTCTAAGAGCTCTCGTCTAATGGCCTCGGCGCTGGTTATCGCTTGGGCGGTGCTGTTGGCGACGATGGGCGCCTGGGCGCCGGCGAAGGGCGTGCGGGCGACGGCCTCGGCCATCCCCTCGGCGGCTGGTCGCATGAGGGAGGAGTGGAAGGCGCCGCTGACGTTGAGGCGAATGGCCTGGCGGGCACCGCGGGCCTTGGCCTCCTCTATCGCTCGCGCCACCGCCTCGGGGGTGCCGCCGATGACTGCTTGCCCAGGCGAGTTGAGGTTGCAGACCTCGGCCCGCGTTTGGTAGCACAGTTCGGTCACTTTGTCTTCTGGCAGGCCGATGACCGCCGCCATGGCCCCGGGGACTCTCTCGCCTGCCTCCTGCATCAGGCGGCCGCGCTCTCGCACTAGGCGCAGGCCGTCGCGGAAGCCCAGGGCACCGGCGGCCACCAGGGCGGTGTACTCGCCCAGGCTGTGGCCAGCCATGAAGGCTGCCGGACGTTCCTGGAGGCAGCCTGCTTCCAGGGCGGCCTGGAGACAGGCCAGGCTGACAGCCATGATCGCTGGCTGGGCATTGATTGTCTGGCGAAGGGTGTCCTCGGGGCCCTCGAAGCAGAGACGGCTGAGGGGCAGGCCAAGCGCTTCGTCGGCTTCCTGGAAGAGGCGGCCAGCCACGGGAAAGGTCTGGTACAGGTCGAGGCCCATTCCTACCTGCTGCGAGCCCTGGCCAGGGAAGACCCAGGCTTGGGCGCTGGCTCCGCGCTCGGCTGGGGAGGGACGAGACACCATCGCTATCACCTCAGATCCCGTCCGCAGGACAGCAGGCAGGACAGGCGAAGTATAGCAAAAAGCGGTGAAGGCGGGAAAGGCTAGCGCTGGCCAGGCAGGCGGTGCGGCTCCTCTACCTTCAGCACGGTTCGTCCCCGGTAGGTGCCACAGACGGGGCAGGCGCGATGAGGCAGGCGCAGGGTGTGACACTGAGGGCAGGGCACCAGCTGGGGCAGATTGAGCACAATATGGCTGCGTCGCTGTCGTTGTCGCGCTTTGGGATACTTCTTCTTGGGCAGTGGCGACACGCTAGGACTCCTGTTCCTGCTCGATATCCACGGCCAGCTCCGCCAGAGCCGCCCAGCGGGCATCGGTCTCCTGGCCGGGGCAACCGCAAGGGCCTTGGTTGAGATCATAACCGCAACGAGGGCAAAGGCCAAGGCAATCGGGCCTGCACAGGGGCTGCATCGGCTCGGCTATTAGGCGATACTGGCGCACCGCCTCTGTCAGGTCGAGAACCTGGTGGCTGTCGATGAGGAAGGCGTCGGGGTCAGCGGGCAAGGGCAGAGACTCGCCGGTGGAGGCGTCCACCGTGGGCAGATATTCCTCTTGGAAGGTGAGGGTGAGGGGATAAGATATTTCGCCCAGGCAGCGGCTGCACCTGGCGACGATGGTGCAGTGAAGGACGGCGGAGACCAGGATCCCCTCGTCCGTCCGCATGAGGTCGACGCTACCCGTCAGCTCGCTGAGGGAGACTTCTCCCTGGGTTAAGGCTTCGCTCTCCCTAATCTCGTAATGGGTGGCGCTGCCCACGCGCTCGCGCAACTGCTGACCCACGACAAACTGCATAAAAATCTGTCCCCAAAATGTGGTGGAATGCTGCGCCAGATTGGCTGTCGCCTTGCCAGGGGCCTCTCTCTAAGTCTATAATCCTGCCGCGAGCATTGTCTACCCCTTGCCTGGTTCGGTAGCCCCATGCCCTCGCTGGCAATGACGATAGCGGCCGACCTTTACGCTCTTCAGGAGATCGATTCGGCTATCGAGGCCGCCACGGCTTCCCTGGCGGCGGTGGAGGAGCAACTGGGGGAGAGCGAGGAGCTCATCGCCGGCCGCCAGGCGGTCGAAGAGGGGCGAGATGCCCTTAAGGGCGTCAGCAGTCAGCAGCGAGGGTTGGAGTGGCAGGTGGATGACCTTCGCTCACGCCTCTCAGGCGTGGAGGGTAAGCTGTACGGGGGCTCGGTGCGCAACCCCAAGGAACTGGCAAGCATGCAGGAGGAGGCGAACATCCTAAAGGGCCAGTTGCGGCGGCGAGAGGATGAGCTTCTGGATCTCATGGTTCGCGTGGAAGAGAGACAAGCGGCCCTGCGAGAGGCGGAGGAATCCCTGGCCGAGGTGGAGAGGCGGTGGCGCCAGGAGCAGAAGGAGCTGGCCAGCGAGAAGGAAAGGCTAGGGGGCGAGCTAGCCGGGCTGGAGGAGAGACGAGGGCAGCAGTCGAGCCTGATAGAGGCGAGGGTGTCGGCCCTGTATGACAATTTGCGGGAGAGGCGACAGGGGAGGGCAGTGGTCAAGGTGGAGCGAGGCATGTGCGGGGGTTGCCGCATCAGCTTGCCCATGACCGTATTGCAAAAGGCTCGCTCCGGCTTGGATGTGGTGCAGTGCGTTAGCTGCGAGCGCATTCTGTATGTGAGCTGAGCTATGAGGGCGGTAGGCTACTTCCGGGAGACAGGCGGCCAGTCACTGGCCGAGCAGAGTCGTGCCTTCCTGGATTTCTGCCGTCAGAACGGGTATGAAGCGGCGGCTACCTTCCTGGATGTCACCGCCGCCAGCGATGACTGCGCTGGCTATCGCCAGCTCATCGAGTTCCTTAAGCAGCGCCCCGAGCGTGGATTCACTGTGGTCGTCATCTCCTCCCTGGCCAGCCTGGGCAGCGACCTGCGGGAGACGGCCAGGCGCTATTTCCAGTTGGCTAGCCTGGGCGTGAAGGTGATGTGTCTGGAGGACGGGGCCGACCCCGGTTCCACCCTGCTTTCCCTCTGGACGGAGAAGAAGGGCGAGCGGCTGGGACAGAAGGTGCAGGCGGCCATGAGGCGCAAGGCCGTGAAAGGTGAGGTCCTTGGTCGGCCGCCCTTCGGCTATCGAGTGGGCCCACGTCGGCGTCTGGAGATCGTGCCTAAGGAAGCCGCGGTTGTGCGCTACATCTTTCGCCTCTATCTGCGGGACGGTCTGGGCATTCGCCTCATCGCCCGCCGTCTGAACGAGGAGGGGGTGCGCACACACCGCAACGGCCTCTGGAGCATGGTGACCGTCCGCGATATCCTGCGCAATCGCACCTACCTGGGTACCTACAGTCGATTCGGAGTACGCGTCCCTGCCAGCCATCCCGCCCTCATCTCCAGCGATGACTTTCGGCGGGTGCAGGAGCGCCTGAGCTCTCGCCGCCAGGAGAAGGCTAAGCGGCAGGTCTCGCTCTTTCTGCTATCGGGGCTGGCCTATTGCGGATACTGCGGCAATAAGATGATCGGGGTGAGCCGTCGCCAGCGCTGGCGGCGCCGCGATGGCTCCGAGAAGTGGGCGGAGTACCGCTACTACCAGTGCGAGTCGCGCACCAACCGCAGCCTGTGCGACTATCACACGCGACGGGCAGGGCGGTTGGAGGAGGAGGTGCGCCAGGTCCTCCTGGGGGAGGAGCCGTTGGCCGTGATGGCTGTCCCCAAGGCGGGTGATGATGCTGGGGTGTTACAAGAGGCGGAGGCTCGCTGTCGTCGCCTGCGAGGTCGCCTGCGCCGCCTGGACAAGCGTCTGGAAGAGTACATGAATGAGGCAGCGCGCGGTCGCCTTAGTGCCCAGCGAATGCGGTCTCTTAGCGTGGCCGTTGGGGCGGAGGGGCTATCGGTGGAGGAGAGCCTGGCAGAGGCGGAGCGATTCGTCAGGCAGCAAGCGTCGGCCGCTGAGAGGCAGCAGCAGAAGGAGCGGGCCCTAGCTCGCCTGAGGGATGAATGGGATCACCTCGCCCCGCTGGAGCAACAGGCGTTGTTGGGGGAGCTGTTGGAGCGGGTGGTGGTGTGGGACGACAGCATCCGCATCCTGCTGCGTCTCTGAGGGGGCATGGCCACGGTCGAAGGGTACTGGCTGGTCTACGCCGATGGCGCCTCGCGGGGGAATCCCGGGCCGGCGGCTATCGGCGCGGCCATCTTTGACGATAAGAATAGGGAGTGCCACCGCATCTCTGAGACTATCGGTCAGGCCACCAACAACGAGGCTGAATATCGGGCGGCCATCGCTGGCCTGGAGGCGGCCCTCGCCCTGGGGGCGCGCCGCGTTGAACTGCGGATGGACTCCGAGCTGGTGGTACGCCAGCTAGACAGCCGCTACAGGGTGCGCAACCCAGGCCTGAAGCGTCTGTTCGCCCGCATGAAGGACCTGCGCTGGCGCTTCGCCTCTTTTAGGGCCACTGCTATCCCTCGCGAAGACAATGCCCTGGCCGACAAGCTAGCCAACCAGGCCCTGGACCGATCGGGCGCCTAGCTTGGCAGGCGGGCCGTCCTGCTCTACAATAGAGTTGGCCCAGTAGGCCGGGTGACCGCGCCCTGGCATGTAAGATGCCGGGGTGAGGAAAGTCCGAGCTCCACCGGGCAGCGTGCTGGGTAACGCCCAGGCGGGGCAACCCGACGGAAAGTGCCACAGAAACACACCGCCTCGATTTCTCAGAAATCGGGGTAAGGGTGAAATGGTGAGGTAAGAGCTCACCAGCGGCCGGGTGACCGGTCGGCTGGGCAAACCCCACGCGGAGCAAGGCCAAATAGGAGGACACAAGGACGCCCGGCCTGTCCTCGGGTTGGCCGCTGGAGGTGGCGGGCAACCGTCACCCTAGATTGATGGTCACCGCTCCGCCTCAGGCGGAGGCACAGAACTCGGCTTATAGGCCTACTGGGCCGCCACTGCTCGCTACGGCCATGTTGCTGCGCCAAGGTGCTCTGGTAGAATCTCCGTAAGTCCACTTGGAGGTAACAGTATGATAAGACTTGCCCTCGCTGCACTCCTTGGCGCCCTCGTGGGAGCCATCGTAGCTGCCGGCGTCTCCCTCTTGGCCTTCACCTACCCGGTGCAAACGGAGATCAGCAACTTTCCCCTCGATGACAGTGGCAACATCAAGGTCACCGGCACTATCCAGACGGTGATAGGCGTCGGGACAGCACGGGCCGGGGCAGCAACCATCGGCGAGTTGCTAGGGTGGCACGATGTCCAAACCCTCCAGTGTGTCTGCTCGGAGACAAGGTAGACTTCTTGGCCTTCACTGGTTATCTCTAGAGAGAGCCGGCCGCCGTCTGGGAAGCCTCGGGTCACCTGAAGGCCGGTATCACCTCTTCCGAGAAGCGGCGTAGGGCGGCGATATCCACGCGCGGCGACTGGGCGAGGATGATCTCCTCGACGCCCACCTCGATGAACCGCTGAACATCGGCCTTTACCTCTTCGAGGCTTCCGGCCAGCATGCCCTTGCGTGCTTCCTCGGGGGTGGTATTGGTGGCGGCTGCCATGCCCAGCACGGCCCGTTCGACGAGAGACCTGTCGTCGGTCAGGAAAAGGGGGACCTGGATCGTCAGCCGGATCTCCGCCGGGTCCCGCCCCACATCCCGGCAGTGGGCCTTCATGACCTCTATCTTGTGGAGCACTGTCTGCGGCGATCCGCTCACGTTCATGACGTCCCCGTAGCGAGCCAGTGTGCGCAGGGTGCGCTTCTCGCCGCCGCCGGCAACCATTATCGGCGGATGGGGCTTCTGAACGTTGGGCGGCATATAGGGGGCATCGTCGAGCTGATAGTACTTGCCCCGAAAGTTGGCCGGCGTAGCCGTCCACAGGGCCTTAATGAGCTGCACCGCCTCCTCCAGGCGGTCCTGGCGCTCCTTGACGGTATAGAAGGGGATACCGTAGGCCCGGTGCTCGTACTCGTGCCAGGCGGCGCCGATGCCGAACTCCAGGCGGCCGTTGCTGATGATATCTACCGTGGTAGCCATCTTGGCCAAGACGGCTGGGTGACGGTAGGTGACGCCGCTGACCAGGCAGCCGATGCGGATGTGGCTGGTCGCCTGGGCCAGGGCAGCCAAAGTAGTCCAGCCCTCCAGACAGGGGCCGCCTGCATGTTCCGGCCGCCAGCCCGGCACGAAGTGATCCATGGTCCAGACGGAGTGGAAATTGGAGTGATCCAGTTCCTGCCAGATAGATAGCAGCTCCGACCACTCCACGTTGGCCTGACTGACCTGCACCCCGAACCTTGCTGCCATCGCTGCCTTCCCCCTCCTAGCCAGCCCAGGGGTCGATGAGCACCTTGCCGTGGCTGCGGGCATCCTCCAGCTCGCGCAGGCAGGCCTCCGTTTCTGCCAGGGGGGCGATGCGAGTGATGATGTCCTGGCAGTGGACCTTGCCGGCGGCCAGCAGGTCGAGGGCGGCAGGGAAGCGGCCGCCGCTGCCGAATACGCCCTGGATGCGTAACTCGCGCGCCATCACCATGAGGCTGGACAGGGTGTATGACTTCTCGCTGTGGCCCACCACCAGCATCGTGCCGGCGGGTCGAAGGAGACCGAGGGCGGCGTTGGCGGCCTCCGGCACTCCCGTGCACTCGAACACGGTGTGCACGCCCAGGCCGGTCTCCGACCGCACCAAGTCGGCCAGGCTGGCGGCGCTGGGGTCGACGACGTGGTCAGGCCCCAGCTTGGCGGCCAGTGTTCGGCGGGGCTCAGAGGGTTCGCTGACGATGA